>JBBRRN010000298.1:0-5081 GCA_038200685.1 Nitrospirales bacterium | reverse complement strand
CCTGGATAGAAAACCACAACACACGCAGCTGGATAGGGAAGGTCTAGCACGTTCCAGACAACTTTTGGGCACACCAACACGTCGATGATTCACGCAGGTGAGCCACATCCTGTCACAGTACTCTGCTCACCTCCAGAAACTCTCTGCAAGCAGCCAACCCGATAGGCCAAATGAATAAGGCGAGCCCGGCCGTTATTTCTGCAACTTTAAAAAAAACGTCTCCGCTGAGTGGCAGAGGGAATATGTTCTTCCGCCCGATACTTCGCCACGGTTCGGCGGGCAATCACGACTTGCTGTGAGAGCAGCCGTGCAGCAATCTCTTCATCTTTTAGAGGGTGGCTCGTATCTTCCTCCGCCACCATTTTTCGAATCATCTCTCGCACAGTCACGGACGACATCATGTCGGAAGGCTGATCTGCTCGTTGCAGGCCGGCGTTAAAGAAGAATTTCAGTTCCAACATTCCCTGCGGGCAATACATATATTTGTTCGCCGTCACACGACTAATGGTCGATTCATGCATCCCTATATCTTCAGCCACCTGTTTAAGTACTAACGGCTTTAGGTGCTGCACACCTTTTTCAAAAAACTGCTCCTGAAACTTCACGATACTCGACACGACCTTGACAATCGTCTTATTCCGTTGTTCGATACTTCGAATAACCCATTGCGCCGCCCGAAGCTTTTCGTCAAGATAGGCCTTGGTCTCCGCTGATCCACTTTCTCCTGTCCCCATCAATTGCTTATAGTACGGACTTATTCTCATACGAGGCAGTCCATCGTCGTTCAATAGGACGACCCACTCCCCTTCATTCTTCACAACAAACACATCAGGGACAATCACATAATTCTGGGTATTCGTAAACGGTCGCCCCGGCTTTGGCTCAAGTACTTCGATGACCTTTGTCGCTTGGAACACCTCTTCCACTGTGACACCTAAAGCTTTTGAGATCCTTGCATATTGTTTTTTCTCCAAGTCTTTAAGATGATGCTGGACGATGGCTTCAACAATTGATCCTTTTAAAGCGCCAGGCCGAGCCCCTAACGATCCCATGGGACTCTTCCCTAAATGCCCAATTTGTAAGAGCAGACATTCCACAAGATCCCGTGCCGCTACGCCTGTTGGATCAAAGCATTGGATATCCTTTAGGACTGA
This sequence comes from Nitrospirales bacterium, assembly GCA_038200685.1. Lineage (GTDB taxonomy): Bacteria > Nitrospirota > Nitrospiria > Nitrospirales > Nitrospiraceae > Palsa-1315. The sequence continues at coordinate 3,927 of JBBRRN010000298.1, read as the reverse complement.
CTCCGCCTCCGTTTCTGTGACGTCGGTCCCTCCGACCATCTCTGAGAGAGACATGCGCAAGTACCCATCATCGTCAAGATTACCGATGATCAGTCGCCCAATCTCCTTTGCACGACCCGATAAACCTGAAAACGACAGCTGCCAGAGGAGATGGTCTTCCAAGGATGTGGCTTTCGCCATGGTTTGTTCATAGGACGGAAACTCATCTTGCGAGGACGACTGAGACCCGGATACCCCTCGACGATCGTTGTCAAAGTACTCTTCCCAGCCAGCCACCGACGCTTCATCCGGAGTGTCTCGTTCTTCTGGGGTCGACTCATCCGCATTCGATGGCTCGCTGTTTGCCGACGCCACCGCGTCTTCCGCCTTTTCCTCCGCACTCTCAGCCTCGCTGTCCTCTGCCTCAGTTGGGAGATCCTCCAAAAGCGGATTTTCCATCAAATGCTGAGTGAGGCTCTGCTGGAGTTCGAGTCTCGACAGCTGCAGCAGCTTAATCGCCTGCTGCAATTGTGGAGTCATGATCAGTTTTTGACTGAGTCGAAGGTCAAGCCTGAGCTTCATACGCACACACTCTTAAGATTCATAACTTGAACCGTTCCCCCAGATAGACCGCCCGTGCGGTCTCACTCTTGACGATCGATTCTGGAGACCCAGCCTCAAGAATCAATCCTTCATTTATGATGTACGCCCGATCTGTGATGGACAATGTCTCCTGGACATTATGATCGGTGATTAAAATACCGATCCCTTTCTCCTTCAATCGGATAATGATGTGCTGGATATCAGCGACAGCAATCGGGTCGATCCCGGCAAAGGGCTCATCGAGCAGCATGAACGAAGGGCTCGTCGCAAGGGCCCTTGTAATCTCCAGCCGCCGACGCTCACCACCCGACAATGCATAGGCCATGCTTGTCCGAATATGGCTAAGATCCAATTCCTTGAGAAGGGCATCAACCCGGTCACGACGCTCTGTCCGAGAGTAGTCCAGCATTTCAAGAATTGCCAGAATATTATCCTCAACGGACAACCGTCGAAACACTGATGATTCTTGCGGAAGATACCCAATTCCTTTGCGCGCACGTCTATACATTGGCAGGTCTGTGATCACCTCTTCTCCGAGCGAGATCGCTCCTTCATCAGGCTGACACAGGCCAACAATCATATCGAAAATGGTGGTCTTCCCAGCCCCATTGGGTCCCAGCAGGCCCACGACCTCACCAGCATGGACTTCGACTGAGACGCCTTTCACAACCTTGCGTCCACGAAAACTTTTCACCAATCCTGCTGCACGTAAACAACCGCCCGTCGCCCTCTTCATCGAGAGGCCGGTCGGTGGCGCATTTCCCTGAACAGCCTCGATCACTTCGCCACCCCTCCATCCGGTTCGATCCGCACATGCGAACCGCCCTCCACCACACTCCGATCCTCCGCCAAGAACATCGTGATTTGTTTGCCGCTGACCCGTGTTCCCTTATCCCAAGCCACCGGGTCACCGGTCAGAACAATCTTATCGCCATCATGGTAGTAAATGGCTTTGTCGCAGGTGGCACTCCCAGAATCCTTCTCAATTCTCACTCGTCCAGTTGCCTCAATCCTATTAACCGAACGATTCGACACAGCTGGTGCAGCCTCAGGCCCTCTCGGAGGGATGCCGCCCTTGACAGCCTCAGGCCCTTTCTGAGTATTGATCGCAGGTGAATCTTGTGTGCGGAACATCACAACCATGCGATCGGAATAGACCAGTAACGATCCACGAGTCAATACAACGGCACCCTCAAAGACAGCTTGGCTATCTTGATTTTTTACGGTCATCTTCTTGGCCGTAATGGTGGTGCTGACATTTTGATCGGCACCGGCTTTGGGAATAGCCGCTTCAGCCGACTCGCTTAATGAAGCCATCCCAAGCGGGAACAGATTAAGAAGAAGGAGCCAAATCCACATGGACATCCTCAAGTACTTCAAACTCTTCGCGATCTAAATATCCCAGCAACCCTCGTCCTGTGACCTCTAACCCATGCCCAACGATACGGACAGGATCTTGCGTGCGTATTTCTCTCGTCTGATCAGTCCAAGCAAGATGGTTGGTGTAGATGACGTACCCACTCTCGGTGTGAATAACAAGGGGCGCTGATCGGTTTGCAAGCACAAAATCCTTCGTCTCCGTATTCAATATCCCCTCATCCCCAGTTACCGTCAAATCCTTTCCCTGCTTGCTGAATAGTGTGACAGCGACGACCCGGAGTGTCGCCCGCCTGTCCCGTTCAAAAAGCCGTGCCTCTTGCGCCTGCACTTTCCATTGAACGGTATCGCCCTTCGTTTGAGTGAATGTAAATTGAGAAATCTTTGCATCAGCTGGGTCCATGGAGCCTGGCGCAGCCGCGGTCGGGGCAGGAAGCATTGTCGAGTTGGTCACAAGCAAATAGACAAGAACACATGCTAACACCACGCTCAGCGCTAATAAACCTCCTCGTACCGAGCGTTGCCACACATTGCCTCTGTTTTAAAATTGAACAACACGATGCAGACTGGCACGATAGTAGCATGAGCTCCATATCAAGTAAACGCATACCGGAAGCCCGATATCATCTACCCGCTAGCAATGGAGTCAAAGACCCCGCTCTCACGAGCGGGGCATTCTGGAGATCTTTGTGAACGAGATGGGAGAATTTAAAACCTGACACTGCACAAAAAGTGCAAGTAGCCTCTGACGACAAGAGGCCTAGCTCGAAGCAGGACTCGCAGGAGCCGATGCACCAGGGGCATCTTTCTTTACGTGCGCTGTATCCAGCCGCGCGACAAGTTCGATCGCAACAAGCTTAGCTGCATCGCCGATCCGCCGCCTCGTCTTCACCATCCTTGTATAGCCACCGGGACGGTCTTTAAATCTAGTCGCCACGTCACTGAATAACTTGGAGACGACCTCCTTGCTTCGGATAAATGCAAGAGCCTGTCTCCGGGCCGGCAATGTCCCCTCCTTGCCGAGTGTAATCATCCGGTCCGTGAAACCTCGAATTTCTTTCGCCTTCGCCTCAGTCGTCTCAATACGCTCATGTTCGAGCAGCGAAGTCACCAGACTTCTAAACAACGCCCATCGATGTTTGGTTTTTCGTCCGAGCTGTCTGCCATTTTTTCTATGACGCACGGGTTCCCTCTTGTTTCGTTATTCGCTCTTCGGACTGGCACTGATCGGCTGCACGGTATCCAACTTCACGCCAAGCCCCAGACCCATCTCCGTCAAGATTTCCTTAATTTCGTTGAGCGACTTCTTGCCGAAATTCTTGGTTCTTAGCATCTCTCCTTCGGTCTTCTGAACTAGGTCTGCGATAGTCTTGATGTTCGCATTCTTCAAGCAGTTTGCGGCACGGACCGACAACTCCAGTTCGTTGACGCTCCGGAACAGATGCTTATTAACCTCACGTTGCGCCTCATCGCCCCCAAGATCGGCACGTCCTTCGACTCTCTCATCGGGATTGATAAAGATATCAACGTGATCACGCATAATGCTGGCCGCCGTAGACAAGGCATCTCGAGGTGAGATTGTCCCGTCGGTCCAAATCTCTAAGGTCAATTTATCATAGTCAGTCATGCGACCGACACGGGCATTCTCCACATGAAAGTTCACGCGTTTGATGGGTGAAAACACCGAATCGATTGCGATCACACCAATCGGGAGCCCCTCTTCCTTATTTCGCTCTGCGGGTACGTACCCACGCCCATGCTTCACGGTCATTTCCATATCAAATGAGGTATCCTTGTCCAACGTCGCAATATGGAGATTCGGAGTCAAGATCGTCACATCCGCATCATGAATAATGTCGGACCCCTTTGCTTCACCAGGCCCCTTCTTCTTGAGACGGAGCGTCTTCGGCTTATCCGTATGCACGGCAAGCCGCAACCCTTTCACATTCAAAATAATGGAGGTGACAT
>JBBRRN010000297.1:0-5085 GCA_038200685.1 Nitrospirales bacterium | reverse complement strand
CAGGCCAAGCCTCTACGGGGCCTATCACGAAATTCGTCCCTTATCCGAGGCGGTCTTGCAGCGGCCCAAGCATCAAGTGGATGTTGTGGGCCCGGTCTGTGAGTCCGGCGATTTTCTGGCGAAGGACCGGTCATTGCCGGAGGTTAACCCGGGTGACATGCTTGCAGTGATGAGTGCGGGGGCCTATGGATTTGTGATGGCCTCCAATTACAATTCACGCCCACGAGTGCCGGAAGTTCTGATCAAAGATGGGGAGATCCACGTCATCAAGGCCAGAGAAACGTATGACGACTTGGTGAAGGGCGAAACGATCCCGGCATTCCTCGATTGAAGAGTGAGCGCTGCAGCGAAGGAGTGAGCATGTTTACGGGTGCGTTGATCGCCATTGTGACTCCGTTCAGGAACGGCAAAGTCGACGAGCGGGCTTTCGGTGACCTTATAGAATGGCAAATTGCCAATGGGACAAGCGGGATTGTGCCCTGCGGTACGACAGGCGAATCCGCTACTCTCTCGCACCAGGAACACCATCGCGTGGTGGAATTGACTGTCGAGGTGGTTAATCGGCGTGTGCCTGTGATCGCTGGGGCTGGTTCAAACAGCACGACAGAAGCCGTATCTCTCACAAAGCACGCCAAGCAGGCGGGGGCCGATGGGGCACTGCTCATTACGCCGTATTATAACAAGCCGACGCAAGAGGGATTATACCGGCATTACAAAACAATCGCGGAGTCCGTGGATCTTCCACAGGTCCTGTATAACATTCCTGGGCGGACTGGCGTGAACATGCTGCCATCCACTGTCGCAAGGCTTTGTGGAATCCAGAACATTGTCGGAATCAAAGAGGGTAGCGGATCGGTCCAGCAAGCTTCTGAGATTGCGAGTACTTGTGGCGACCGGATGACAGTCCTTGCAGGTGATGATGCCCTGACATTGCCCATGATGGCAGTCGGAGGAAAAGGGGTCATCAGCGTCACGTCGAATATCGTCCCATCCGAAATGGCTCAATTGGTTACGGCCTTTCTAAGCGGACGCATTGAAGAGGCGCGGCGAATTCATTTCGCATTGTCGCCGCTCTTTACGGCGCTTTTTTACGAGACCAATCCGATTCCGGTAAAAACTGCGTTAGGTATGATGGGAAAAATCGATCCAGAGTTGCGGCTGCCGCTCTGTGCCATGGCGACCGAAACAAAGGACCAACTTGCAAAGGCCTTAAAGGACGCAGGCCTCATTTGACGTGAGGCGTAAGGGTTCGGATGATTAACGTCATTGTCGCAGGGGCTGCCGGTCGTATGGGCTGTCGGCTTGTTGCCCTTATTAAAGATTCGACGACCCTCACGCTTGCTGGTGCGATCGAAGGGAAGGGCCACCCCGCTGTGGGTGATGATGCCGGGGAGACAGCCGGTTGTTCCCGCGCAGGCATTCCTATTACCGACGATATCTCGGCACTTCTGAACAGAGGTGAAGTAGTCATCGATTTCTCCTCTCCTGAAGCGACTCTGTATCATTTGCGCGCGGCAGCGAATTATCAGCGAGCTATGGTGATCGGCACGACGGGATTTTCTGTTCCCCAGCTCGAAGAAGTGAAATCGCTGGCCTGCCAAGTTCCCTGTGTGCTGTCCCCAAACATGAGCGTAGGGATCAACCTTATATGCAAAGTTATCGGTGAGATGGCGAAAACGCTGGGAGAGGACTACGACATTGAAGTGATAGAGGCCCATCATCGTCTTAAAAAAGATGCGCCGAGTGGGACGGCCCTCAAGATTGCGGAAGTCTTGGCAAAAGCTGTGAGCTGCGATCTGGATCAGGTCGGCGTCTATGCCAGAAAAGGTCTTATCGGGGAACGAAAGAAAGGTGAGATCGGAATACAAACCATCCGTGCTGGCGATATTGTCGGCGACCACACGATTCTCTTTGGTGGAATGGGTGAACGCATCGAAGTGACGCACCGAGCAAGTAGTCGAGATACCTTTGCGGGAGGTGCTTTGCGTGCCGCTCGTTGGGCGGTTCAGCAACCACCAGGCTTATACGACATGCTCGATGTGCTGAGCCTTCGATAGTTTCTCATCCCCGTCCGGTTGCCCACATTACGAACATGACCAGCAACTCTCCGTCACCAGGATGAACTTTGGCTCAAGCGATAGTGAAATGGAGGGGTGGCAGGATAGTCTTTGGGATTTGTGAGACCTTGCGGGCAATGAAATAATTACGAGCTATTCGCTGACTTCCTCAAGTCTTGCATGTCTGTTGGGCTCCGGGAAGATTTGTTGTTAGTAATCACCAAGTATATAGATGAATACAAACCTCGTCTCGGGAATCCACCCCAATGAAATTTGGGAGGATCGCCCTGGAGGCTGGCTAAGGCTGTCTTACGTTCGTCGTACGTGAACGACAGTAGTTTAATTACCGCGCGGGTTAATGTCTTGCAGTAATGGGGCGAGGTTCTTGGTCCGCTGATTTCCGACGACCACAGTTCAGGCACGCAAAAACTGTGATCGCAAGCCCTGCGTTCAAATCCACTGCCCGTTCCGGTAACATTGCCCCGCGGCATTTATCGCAAATTGTCATGTAGGCAGTGTACCATGATGGAAAATGGAAGCATATCCATCTGAAGTACTGGGTCCTCAGAGGAGATAGACCATTCGTGCAGAGGCAGCTAGGCCATCGGACTCAACGGGCATAGGTGAGAATCCGGTAGAGGGTCAGCTAAAGCAGAGCGTGGGATCCTTGACAGAGGTGATCCTGTCCCATAGGATTGTGGCATAAGGAGGCCTAGCTCCTATGTATAGAGTTTTCCTCATTCTCGGGTTACTTGTCGTACTGTACTTTGTCCTTCAGCGGGCCCTTCATGGATTTAAAGGTCAGGGGCAGCCGGAGCGTCTTGTCCCTAGCAAGGATCAGATGGTTCAAGATCCAGTCTGTCTTGTATTTGTTCCGAGGGGAATAGCGGTAACAGAAGATATTGGAGGGCAGGTCTACTATTTTTGCAGCCGATCATGTGCCCATAAGTTTCAAGAAAAACTCGCGGGTTAACAGCCAGAATAGCTAGAGTCAGAGAGTTTTTCCTCTTTGTCGAATTTAAGCGTGATCTGGCATTCATTAGGAGAGAAGTTAAAGAGAGGCGGGCCTGATTTGCCACCGGCAATGCGATAGTAGGTCCAAGTTTCTCCGCCAAAAAATCTAGTGGCTTTGCCGCTCGGCACTCCCCAGTTCTTCTCAAACCAGGCTTTGTCCTTGCCTTGAAGCTCAGCCGGCTTCAGCGACTGTTCAAGATAGGGATTACTACCGCCGCACCCGGTCAGGGCTAGACTGAACAGGAGCATCCAGGCTGAGCGTTGCATTGAGACCCTCCTTGATCATGCAGATAAGTGCAAAGACGAACGGTATAGTATGTAGTTAAATTCTAACTGGCTGTCGGGAGCCTGTCAAACTGGCGTATGTCAGCAGGAAATTGCAACCAGGTTGAGTTTTTCATAGAATAACCGATAATGAATTGATCACTAGGATTTCTTATCTTGATATGAAAGGACATGCCCATGAAATTCTTTCTTGATACAGCCAATGTGAAGGAAATCCAGGAGGCGGCTAGCTGGGGACTCCTCGACGGTGTCACGACGAATCCCTCGCTCGTGGCCAAGGAAGGCCGCAGCTTCAAGGAAATGCTCATCGAAATTTGCAACATGGTGGATGGGCCGATCAGCGCCGAGGTTGTCAGCCTCGGCGCTGATGCCATGGTGAAGGAAGGGAAGGAACTCGCGAAGATCCATAAGAACATCGTCGTGAAGGTGCCTTTGATTGCAGAGGGATTGAAGGCCACCAAAAGATTGGCTGCCGAAGGCTATAAGGTGAATGTGACATTGTGCTTTTCTCCAACCCAGGCGCTCCTCGCAGCAAAAGCTGGTGCGTGGTGTGTTTCACCCTTCATCGGTCGGCTTGACGACATCAGTTCGAACGGAATGGAACTTATTCGCCAGATCTTGACCATCTATCGTAATTACGATTACAAAACACAGGTGTTGGTTGCCAGCGTGCGTCATCCCCAGCACGTTGTTGAGGCTGCGCTTGCTGGTGGGCACATTTGTACAATGCCCTTCTCTATTTTTCAGCAGATGGTGAAACATCCGCTGACGGATAGCGGGCTCAAGAAATTTTTGGCGGATTGGGAAGCACAAGCCAAGAAGTGAATTTAGCAGGAGGCCGAAAAAATCTTCCAGTGTGGAGAAGGTTGAACCTGAGATGAGAGTGCCAGATCATCACTCAACCGTGTCGTTGGCCTATGTCACTTGCTACGACGGTCCGGTTCAGCGAGTCGTTGTCGGGCAGTTGCAAAGATATGGTGAAACATCGGTCTGGTCAATAATCCCGTGAAGGTGTTTTGTTGACTTGGATGGTATGAGCCAATCAGTGTAATGTCCCACGGAAGGACCCGGACGATTCCATGGGAAAATTTCGGGAGCGGTGAGGGAAGTTGCAGCCCCTCATCGCGGCAGGCTTTTAAGTAGTGATCGAACGCAATCTTTCCCAGCGTCACCACCACTCGAATCTTCCGTAACGACCGAATTTCTTCCCGCAGGTAGGGGCGGCAGGCCATGAATTCTTCAGGGGCCGGTTTGTTGTCGGGTGGCGCACAACGGACCGTAGCACCGATGTAACAATCCAATAACTTCAGCCCGTCATCCCTATGATGAGAGTTGGGTTGATTGGCGAAGCCAAATCGATGTAAGGCGTCAAAGAGCCAATCCCCGCTGCGATCCCCTGTAAATACCCGTCCGGTTCGGTTGCCGCCATGGGCGGCTGGCGCCAGTCCGAGCACGTAGAGACGCGCATGCGGATCCCCAAATCCAGGGACCGGGCGTCCCCAATAGGTCCAGTTCTCAAACTGCTTCCGTTTCTCTGCGGCGACCGTCTCCCGATAGGTGACAAGTCGTGAACAGGCGGTGCAGTGGGTGATGTGATCGTTGAGGAGGGTCAGCGCACGCATAGTTGCTCAGTCTAGCATGAATCTAAAAGTCGATCATGCTTGCCGCTCATTCATCAGACTGTTAGCATACGTACTTGATCAATGATCGTTCACCGTACGTAGGAAAT
>JBBRRN010000296.1:0-5085 GCA_038200685.1 Nitrospirales bacterium | reverse complement strand
TGCCCATATTTTCCTTGTGCGCCGCTGGCTCCGTAGGGAACAAGACTTCGACTATTACATCTAAGAGGCATAAGGTTGCCTATGCTGATTGTCGCTGAACGATGGGAGCGTGTCCTGGAAGGGGAAGCGCGCGCCTCTTTGGAGTCTTACCTGATGGACTTCATGATTCTGCGTCGATGGTTTGCCGGTAAATCTCGTGCAATACATTCAGTCTGTATCATCGAGTCTGTACTCATCCCTGCCCGATCAAGCGGCGGGGCACTACTTTTCACCCGGGTTGAATATGTGGATGGCGCTTCAGAAATGTATACGCTCCCTCTCACGGCGGCATTCGGTAAACAGGCGGCTCAGATTCAACATGACCTACCCGGTACTATTGTGACGCCGTTGAAGGTTCAAACCAAAGATTGCGAACAGATCGGGGTATTGTACGATGCGCTTTGGAGCCCAGACTTTTCGAGGACGCTGTTGTCTGCCATCGAGAGAGGTAGCCGTTTCACTGGCGAAGCGGGTGTTCTGATTGCGTCCCCCACGCAGGCCTATGGGGATCTGATTGGCGACGAGGCTTCCCTAGCCCCCACAGTCTTGAAAGCGGAGCAGAGCAATACGTCTATTGCCTACAGTGATCGTCTCCTCTTGAAAATCTATCGGCGTGTTGAGACTGGAATAAATCCGGATGTGGAGATCGGCCGAATGCTGACGACTATGAATTTTCCTTATAGTCCCCCTCTAGCTGGATCCCTTGAGTATGTCCGTGCAAATAGCGAGATCATGACGGTCGCGATCCTTCAGGGTTTCGTACACAACCAGGGCGATGCATGGAGCTATACCCGTGAGGTGTTCGATCAGTACGTGGAGCGTTGTCGAGCTCAACCGGCTGGGCGAGAGCATGGGTTGGCATTCGCTGGACCGCTGCTGGAAACGGCACAGGGAAATATTCCCGCTTTCGCGCGCGAGCTTATCGGTCCGTATCTGGAGTCAGCCTCAAAACTAGGCCAGCGTACCGCCGAACTGCATGTCGTTCTGGCGAACGCGCGAGGCAATCCTGAGTTCATGCCCGAACCGTTCTCGTTGGAATATCGTCGATCTCGCTACGAGTACATGGGTCGGCTGGTTTCGCAAACCTGTTCGCTGTTAAGGAGTCGACTCAACGATTTGCCTCCGTTCACGGAGCAGGAGGCTCGACGAGTACTGAACGATGAGCCTCGAATGCAGAATCGATTCCGAGCATTTTTCGAGTTGGAGACCCCCGCGCTCCGGATTCGATGTCATGGGGATTATCATCTCGGTCAAGTGCTCTGGACCGGACGGGATTTTCTCATCACCGATTTCGAAGGTGAGCCGGCCCGCCCACTCAGCGAACGACGCATGAAGCATAGCCCGATCATGGATGTGGCGGGCATGCTGCGATCATTTTATTACGCGCCGTATGCCAGCCTGTTGCATCAACAGCTGGATTTGCATGCAGAGGATACCGGAGCAAGCCTCGAACCATGGATCCGGTTCTGGTATGGCTGGGTCAGCGTGGCGTTTCTGAAGTCGTATCTCAGGATTGCAGAGAGCGCTTCCTTTTGGCCTGGAACGCAGTCAGAATTCCGCGCATTGCTGGATGCGCACCTGCTTGAAAAGGCCGTTTATGAAATCGGGTATGAACTCAACAATCGGCCGGATTGGGTGAGGATTCCCATCCGTGGGGTCCTGGACATTCTAGAGATGCATACAGGTAGGTGATGGAGCGGCACCGTGCCAATCATGAGAGGTAATAATTCCGTGACCACGTTTGACAACACTATCAGAAAAGCAAGGTTCTTCCTTCGCGTGTGTCGTTCTAGAGGTCTCTTATCGTACCTGTGCCAAGAGTTCCATGACTGCTTCATTCCATCCCACCGGCCCTATTCCTGGCGCATGAATCATTCGAGGTAGTTGGATATCGGGGTCATAGGATCCATCCTGTTTTTGAACGAGAATCGGATAATCCACCATCGCGAGCAAGGTGGCGTCGTTGATGCTATCACCGATTCCAATCGTTTCGATCCGTTCCGTTTCTCCCCGTATGCGTTGTTGGCGGTGGTAGCAGCGTAGGAGTATGGAGGCGGCCTCCCCCTTATCATTATCTCCTGTTAAATGAAATAACCGTCCACCTTTTGTCCATCTGAGACCCCTGGTGACGATTTGACGGCACACTTCTTCAATGAGCGGCTGAGGGCCTTGGAGGAGGAAGGGCTCATCGTATTCTCGTTGCTTGGCCAGGATGGCGTCGGCTCGCGGGAGTCCGGTTACTTGCATGATCGTTTCTACCGACAGGTCGCCAAAGCCTTGCATTGGCGTTTCAATAGCCTCTTCTATTTGTTTCAATACGTCTCGCAGCATGTGATACGGAAGGCCTAATTCCATGACTTGATAAGGAGGTCTGGTTCGCATGCGTTCCAAGGGGAACTCAAAAAAACCTTGAGGAACAAACACCGCGCCGCCATTTTCGACAATGAATGGGTTATGAAGGTCGAGGCGCTGTCGAATGGGTTCCATTTCCGCGCGCGTTTTACTCGATGCCAGCACGAGGGGAATGCCTTGCTCGCGGAGGGCAGTAAGGGCTGGTATCGCGGCGTTGTAGGAATAGGTCGTGCCGTCCAGGAGCGAACCATCCAAGTCTGTGAAGACGATCAAGTTAGACATGGTCTTGCGCCGTTACCAGTGATGGAGATCGTCATCCGGGTTGGCTTTGGAACGATTGATCAATCGTCGCTCCAAGAGCTCTTTGGCAAGATCGGAGGCGCCAAGTCCGAATGCAATGGCTCCGGCCAGCACAATCCCTCCCCAGGTAATGCCAAATCCTACGACGACGATGTGTTGGGCAATGCCGAGTTGTTCGAGCGCCATGGCAGCCGCGAGGACTTGTATGCCCCATCGAGAACAGGCTGCGATGAGTCGGGCGGGTGGAAGACCGGCGTTGACGGCGGCAATCAGGACTGCTTGGGAGACAAAGTTCGAGAGAAAGTACCCGGCCAGGAGAATCACCGCTGCGGTGACCAGGTGCGGCACATAGGCGAGGAGTGACTGGGCGAACTGGTTGATTGGGGTCAGGTTGAGGGCTCCTAACGCCGCGATCGAGGCCATCACGATGACCGTCCAATAGATGCCTTGTCCAACAAGGCGAGAAGGATCGGTTTTGACTCCTCCGCGGAGGAGCGCCGCATTCATCCCTACCCGATCGCAAAAATGATCGAACCCGATTACACGAAGCAGCCGTTCTGAAAAAGACCCGAGCGCCCAGGCCGTGAAGATCCCACCGAGCAGGATGATGCCCATGGCAAGCACATTCGGGAGTACGGTCAACACTTGACGGCCCAGCAGTTCCAACGGTCCAAGAAGGGCCTGGTTGATGAAGTCACTCATGATCACCTCCTGCGTCGGTGCTGGTGTGATGCAACAGAGCCGGAGTGGCAGGTTGCGGCGCCGGCGGTTGCCAACGTTCAAGCAGATAGGGTTTCATGCGTTCGAACGTGTGGCACAACGCTTCGATCTTCTGCTCTGCTTCGACGGACGTCAAGCCCTGGGTCGCATGGACAAACGAGGCGGTCCGACCTAGGTAGAGGGGAGTGAGGGCTTTGAGGAGGTGATCGCGTCGTATGATTCGTTTGCGATGCGCAATCGCCGCATCGTAGACGACCTGAACCCACAGTTCATCGGGGATACGACAATCGGTGTTGGACGTTCCCTGGAGATCGCGGAGTTGCGCGAATGTATCGTCGGCCAGGATCTGGCGCCAGATGGGCTCAAGGTCAGCAAGGCCTTGCCGATAGTGCAAGACCATCCGTTCCATATTCACATGGACCGGTTCGACCCCCACCTCGTAGGTAAACCCAAAGAGTGGAACTGGCTCCGATCCTTCCAGCCGAGACCAGAGCATTTCATGCTTTTCCATGAGGGCAAAGAGCGCTCCCATCACCTGCGTCAACATGGCCGACAGGTCGGCTGACGGATCCTTTGGATTATGAATTTTTGCGCCGAGGAAGCTTTGGCAGATCCGTGCGCCACTGGCGATGGCTTCCGTCGTCATCCAGATATCGATACCGAAGCGCGCGACTTCCGATTCCCAGACGTGTTGGTCGAGATAGTGGGCCGCGAGCGCACCGGAAAAACCAAACTCTCCGCCGATAGGCTGGCGCACGCGTCGCCCGTAGAGTGCTCTGGTCAGTGGGTAGGCGAGACTGTTTGTGATCGTGCCGTCGTATTTGTGGCGGAGATAGTAGGGCGCGACGTAGTCGTATCCCTCTTCCAGGATGGGTCGAAGCAAGAGTTCAATCCATTCCGGTGAAATACTACGGAGGTCCGCGTCGACGACTGCGCAGGCTCGGGCATTCAGTCGTCTGGCAATCTCGAAGATCGTCCGGAACGCACTGCCTTTTCCTGGAATCCCATGGTACGGCGTCACGATTCGATGCAGGATGCTTTGTTGGTCGGCAATGAAGAGGTGTTCGAAATCGATGACGGTGCGGGCAACGATGGCCGGCGTCTGATCCGAAGAGCCGCCGTCGGAATTGACCAGGACGGCTCGACGGCCAGGGAAATGTTTAGCGAGGCCCACGCTCACGGCCCGCACGACATGCGCGACCGTATCCGCGTTGTTATAACTTGGAATCCCGACGAGAACGTCAGCCGAGCCAATCTCTTGGATCCGTGCTTCAGTCTGTGGAGTGAGTGGGGTGAGATTCGTGCTCATGAGGGAGTGGCTGCCGGCTCGGATGTGGGGTCCCAGACGTGATCGGTTTCGACGGCGTCGACCAGGCGATCGAAAATATCTGGCACGGCATGGGTGACGCGGCTCCAGTTGGAAATCATAGGGACGCCAAGCGGGTCATCGAGAAACCCGTCGGTGGCGAGCTTCATGCCTTTCAAAAACACTTCGACGGCCGTCCGTTCCTGGTGTCGGTCGAACGTGAGGCTGTTGATGGACGCGTCGTTTTCGTATCGGCTGATCGCTTCCTGAGCGGCTTGCAAATAGGTGGCGCGCAAGGTCTTGAGGATACCGTCAGATAACACGACGCCTTCGCTTGCAAGATTCCTGAATAGCGATTTCGTAATGTC
>JBBRRN010000295.1:0-5090 GCA_038200685.1 Nitrospirales bacterium | reverse complement strand
CCGTGACCTCGAACTCCCGGTCTCCGGTGAGCAACCTCGTGACCGTCATTTCGTTCTTCGTGAGAGTGCCGGTCTTATCCGTACAGATGACCGTTGCCGATCCGAGCGTTTCAACTGCAGGCAGCTTGCGGATGAGCGCGTGCCGCTTCACCATGCGGGTCACCCCCAGCGCCAATGTAATCGTCACCACGGTGGGGAGGCTTTCTGGCACGGCCGCCACAGCCAGACTCACCGAGGTCATGAACATGGTCACCAATGGCTCGCCGCGCAGATAGCCCAGGCGAACACGGCGGCGACAACAGCCAGGGCCAGCCACAAGAGGGTATAGCCGAATTGTTCGAGCCGGCGTTGCAGCGGGGTCTCTGCCCGTTCAGCCTGCGACTCCTTCTGAATCATCGAGGCTATCCGGCCCAGCTCCGTTCGGAGCGCCGTCGCGACGACCAGTGCGCGGGCCTTGCCTGAGACCGCAATGGTGCCCATGAATGCCATGTTGGTCTGGTCAGCCAAGGACACGTCCGACCTGTCGAGGGCGGTTGCCATTTTCTGAACTGGCGTGGATTCGCCTGTCAGCGAAGCCTCTTGCGCCTGAAAATTCGCGGTATAGATGAGCCGAGCATCCGCTGGGATACGGTCGCCGGCTTCAAGGTGGATCAAATCGCCTGGCACTAATTCCCGTGCAGGAATAGACTGGAGGACGCCGTCACGGAATACCCGAGCCGTTGCCACCGACATCTTTCGAAGCGCGGCCAAGGACCGCTCGGCCCGGAACTCTTGCACGAACCCGAGCAGACCGTTGAGCAGCACGATAGCCAGGATGGCAGCCGCATCGAGCCAGTCTTCCAATAGACCGGATATAACGGCGGCCCCGATCAGCACCCAGACAATGACGCTCGTAAACTGAGAGAGAAACAGCTTCAGTAGTGATGGTGGCGGGGCTTCGGGCAGTTCATTGGGGCCGAATTCGGCATAACGCCGCTCGACTTCCTGCCCGGAGAGCCCACGCTCGGAATCGGTGCCAAGGAGTGCTGTGAGTTTGTCCGGGGTGAACTGCCAGGTCTTGGCCGTCTGGTTCTCTAGCAACTGAGGCATAGCGGATATCTTTCTCATTGAAACAACAACCGGAGTCCTCGCCCGCATGATTCATGACAGTTCGGCGCTAACGCGAGGCAACTGACTAGGCTATGTGCGCAAGGCTCCCGGCAAGAGAGAAAATTGATGTTCTCGACTGGAAGTTTTCGCCCCTAGCCTCTGGCCCAACCGTTACCTGCTGATTCTGCTGGCTGCCTGATTCGCTCAGGGCTTATGCTGCTGTTTGCGCCCCTGCTTCTGCTCGCTCTTCATATCTTTCTCCGACTTCTCTTCCTCCACGTCGATCACGGCTCCCGACTCCGCATCGATCTGAATCACCATCACCCTGTTCTCCGCCGTGACGACTTCGTCCAGTGGGGGTGCTCCGAGGCGAACCGCGCCGTGATTGACCGATCATAGATCACCTCTCCATTTGTGTAGGGCCATGCCCCACCCCGCCGCCATTTTCAACATGACAGGCTTTTCCAGAGATTACCCGACCGGCACGTCGAGCAAGTACAATTCCCCTTGCACCTCCGGGTGCAGGTCGCAGCGGAACGTTATCTTTCCCTGTCGATCAGGCGTCAGGCGGATCGCCAACGTCTTGCCGGGATCGAGGTGGAATCCTTCGATGCCCCTTCCGAAGGCCTCGATACCCTCTCCTTCCCCCTGAACGGACCGGCCCAGGAAGAGGGGCGAGATGAATCCATGCCGGACAGCGTCCTCGTTGTGGATCACGAACACCATCGGCGTTCCCGCGCGAATCGACTCCATCTTGGTGCGCACGTACTTGAAGTCGCGGATGGCGATCTCGATGCGTGGTTCCTGCGCAGGTATGACGTCCAGAGCGACTATCGGCGTCGCACCGATCACCGGCCACCCCACCAGCCCCAGGATGGCGAGGGCACCCCAGCGCAGCCTTCCTGATCTCAACGTTCTGTGTTCTTCCATGTCGGACCTCCTATGTCTGAATACAACAGAGCCACCTATCCGGCCCACCGGTTCAACGGACGTTCTTTCTCCTGCCTTTCAGCAGCTCGACCACGCCCACGATGCCGATGATCGGGGCGATCCCGCCGAGTACTTGCAAGGGTTTTATGGTCTTCTTCTTTATCCTAAAGATACGCGGCGGAGACTGTCATCCGTGAAAACTGACCAAGGGCTTGATGATGCCGTCCTCCTTGGTCTCCATCAGACGAAATGCCTGATCAACCTGTTCGAATGCAAACCGGTGCGTGGTCATGGGCCTCGGGTCCACGCGACCGACTTCGAGTAAGCGGATCAGGCGGGCCATCCGTTCTCTCCCCCCTGGACAGAGCCCCGTGCGGATCGTCTTATCGCCAAGGCCCACGCCCCATGCCAATCGCGGAATCTTTACGTAGTCGCCATCTCCGAAATAGCCTGCCACAGAAATCGTACCGCCAGGACGCGTGGCCTTCACGCACGCTTCAAAGGTCACCTGCGCACCAAGACACTCAATGGCTGAATCCACTCCCTGACTTCCCGTCAACCGTAGAATCTCCTCGACCGGATCAACCTTGGTAAAATCCACCACCACGTCCGCGCCGAACTGCTTGGCCAGTTGCTGCCGTCCGGGCATGCTTTCCACGGCAATAATCAACCCGGCGCCCAGTAACCGTGCGCCAACCGTCGCCATCAATCCAACCGGTCCTTGTGCAAACACGGCTACGGCTCCGCCTAGCGGAATGTTGGCCCGCTCGGCCCCCATAAACCCGGTGAACATCATGTCGCACGTATAGACCGCGCTATCGTCCGACACGGAATCGGGGATGCGGACTAGATTCCCGCCGGCGGCATTCACGTGAAAGTACTCGGCGAAGCTCCCATCCTTGATGTTGGCAAACTTCCAGCCTCCGAGGAGTTGCCCACATTGAGAAGAGTACCCCCGCAGGCAGTTGTCGCAGGTGTAGCAAGGCGTGATCGCATTGGCCGCCACGCGATCTCCTTCGCGGAAGTCTTTAACCTGGTTGCCAAGCTTGTACACCACTCCCACGGCCTCATGCCCTAGCGTCAGGTTCTTCCGGTTCCCGATAGCACCATTCACGGTGTGAACATCCGACGTGCACACGAGCGCCCGGGTCGTCTTAATAATGGCGTCGTTGGGTCCGACCTCGTTCGGAATGGGCTTCTCCATGAAGCCGACCCTGCCGATGTCTTGCATCACGAACGCGTTCATTGTTGTTCCCATCGCATACTCCCTCATTCAATCTGCGCCAATCCGCAGGCAGCAAGCGAATTTTTATCCGTTCGCCGGCGCTTCGAATCCGGAGATGACGTTGAAGAGGTCTCGTCAATGCCACCCTGGCGCAACGAAGTAATATCCCGTTGAGGTCCTCCGGCCGTTCGTCGATATTCTTCGCGGCGCGCGACCTGCCGTCAAGCGCCGCATGTTCTCGATTGACAGAAAATCAGCCGCGCGTCGCTCGGTTCCGTGAAATCGTCGACTAGCCACGCGACAGGCTCCTCGCTTTGAATGACACTGCGTATCCAGCGGCTGGAAAAAGTATCCGCGCCGGTGGATCAACAACACCGTCACCATCGGCACGTCGAGATCCGCAGCCGAACGAATCGTGTCGCCGGCAAGCACACCAAGCCCTCCCGAATAGGTCTGCATCCAGGATTCAAGACCGATCTCCATTGAAAAATAGGCAACAAGCGAAGGAACACCATGAGGCATGGCAATATCCTTCCTCTACTGCCTTTGTTTCACGAGAACCACGATCGAACGAGCACATCCCTGTAGCTTAACGACCGAATCGGTACGGTACGAGAACGCCGCACATCAGCGAAAGAGATGTGTCACTGCCCAGATCAAGAACAGGCCATAGACGCAACCGAAAAACCAGGGAAAACTGACGGAGCGATGGGCCCACCACTGCCGGTGCTGGCGGAACGCCCAGTTCGGCTTGAAGACAGGAGGCTCGTTCCGCAGATCTTCGACCGGTTGCCGCGTTTCGTGGAGTCGATACAGGCCCGTGACGAGTTTCTGCCCCTGCCACTCCTGAGTCAGTTCGATTCCCCTCAGCTGCCATTCCCACAATCCATTCTGCCCTGACAAACGACCGAGGACGATCGCCATCTGAAGACAGAGGAGAATGCCGAAAATGCACAGAAGAAGAATTAACACGGTAAGTGACATAGTCGCCGACTCTCTGGACACGATCAGCCCGATGACCGCGACGAAAATGGAGTTGGCCGTGAGGTAGTCGGAGAGCATCGAATGATAGTCCCGGACCCCCGAGGTCCAGAGCGTGATGAGATGATCGTAGTCCATCGTAAGACCGGATTCTCGTTGCGTCGTCATGGTATTGTTTCTTGCCGCAATTCAACGGACATGGCCCTCATTTCGCTTCTACGAGCCCTTGAACCCCATCGCCGACTGCATAGGTTATGACGACAACGCACAGGGCGATAAAGAGATGCTCGCCTATGACCTTCCACGGGGGGATCGCTTGCGCCCGTGCGACAAAGAAACTGAGGACAGCCAGCAAGAGCAGCCCCCAGATCACGCTGATCACAATCGCCTGATCGAGCGGACGGGTCACGACCGGAGCCACGAACGTCGCCACGGTCGCTTCCCAAATTTGCCTTGTAGGACCGCTGTTCTTCGACTCTTCGGACACGTGGATGCCGAGGGCATCGGCAATCGCAATGGTCACAATACTGTCAATCACGACGGTTCGTGAGTGGGTGCCTGAATGGAGACCCACCATCAACCCCAATGTCGTAATCACGCCGGACGTAAGACCAAAACTCAGACCGGTTTTGAACGAAGTCTTCATCATCAATCTTCATTGTGGATATATCTCTACGCCCTAAGACTCTGCAGAAATACTCATGGGGGTATCGTGGAAATTCAATGGCTCCCAGATCCAGGACGACAGAACACCCAAAATGGCTGTCCATCGACTCGTGAGAAGTGAAAGGTTTCGGAAAAAGACCATTCGGCGATACTACGTTTCACGTTTTACCTTGTACGTCTAACGCCTGGAACGACTTTT
>JBBRRN010000294.1:0-5101 GCA_038200685.1 Nitrospirales bacterium | reverse complement strand
CTTCTGAAGTCCTCTCGGAAGAGAATTTCAATACACACAATCTTCCTCTCAAGCAGATCGAGGATTAACTGTTCAGAGGAAGGATTCAGAGAGATGCTTTCGTGGTTCGGCTCATAAGCTCCCTTTGGTTTGGGAGCGGTGTGAAGCGTGGCGTAGAAGTCATCGCAACAGCGACACCGGTCAACGAGTCGAAGACGTGGGATTTGTTTAACCAGGTCCTTCTCATTGTTTTTCCTGAGAAGACGGGCTAATTCATCCGTAAGGTCCGGCAGAGCATCTTGCAGAAGTGATGACATGGCAGGTGAGTGGATTAATGAGAAGCAAGCTCACGGGCGTGAACAATTTCTCGTTGCCCGACAGGACGGATCTGTGACGCTTCCAGCGTGACCACGGCAACAGTCTTTCCTTCCAAGGTCATGAACTCCACCTCGTAGGCCTGGCCCTCACGATAGATAAGCACGACCGTTCCAACATCTCCCACTACAAGGCCTTCAGTGGGAAGATCAGCGGCCAATACGACTTGATCGAGTTCGCGGATCGTGCTCATAGCTTTTCGCTATTGCCTCGATGGAGATGGGCCAGCTGCAGATAACGCCGAGCTTTCACGGTCGAGGCCAGCCAAGGCCTTCTGAATCAGGTCAACCTCTCGTGATTCGAAATAGGGTTCGCCGCATTGGGTGCAGACCCAAGCAGGCACCGCATCCCAGGACACGTAATAACCTTTTCGGTCCAGACTGAAGGGAGCCGTCCCTTTCACCATCCGACCCTTACAATGAATACATTCCATGTCTAGCGCCTCCTTCGATAGTCGGGCGACCATTGGGTATTGTCGGGGAGATACGCGGTAATCACGGCCATCTGTCGGCTCCATAGGTCAAAACGGGTTCAAGCGCGATAGAGCGGCTATAGCTTATCCCGCCAGCCTATGCGTCGCGCGCAGACAGGTAGTCGCCGTAGCTCATCCCGTCGTCGCGCAGGACGTTACATTAGTTCCAGATCTTCTGAACGATTTGATTAGTACTCATCTATGCTTCACAAGCATTACTCACTCCCGAAAACAAGACTCGCTTAATGAAGCTCTCGTCCACATATGAAAAAGACTGCGGGATTTTAAACCCGCTACGGACTTCAATTGGATCAAGCTCCTTCTTAAGCCTCACGACACGGCGAAGCGATATAAAGACTGCAGATTGTACTCCAGAAAAATATGCGTTGAAGGCGCTCCGTGAAATTCCTGCACCTTGCCTGGTCTGTCTCCATGCTGCCGACACAGATGCCGCCTTTACTCCGGCAACCTCGGCTATTCCTACAATCTTACTCACTGGCGAAGTGGAATAGATCACAACATGAGTTATATCCTGGCGCAATCGAGATCTCCTGAACTCGTATCTCTTGCTTCCATCAAGAATTCTATTTGCGTAGACAGGCTTAATCGGCAAAAAAGCAATTACCGAGTCTGCACTCATCCACGATCTTCCGAAACGATTCATCAGATATCTTTCGGATTGTCTGGATTTGTCCATTCACTACCCCCTGCCCAGATAGCCAGTTATATGGAATGATATTTTGAAGGTGAGTTGCTAGCCGAAACAATATCACCTTGGTCTTCTTCTCTGCCATCGTGACAATATCGTCATAAGAATACACTGTTCTCTTTGAGACCAACTGCAAAATTTTATCGTGGTCCTGGTGCTCATGGACGGACTCCACAACCCCGATGCTTGTGACGCCTTTGACATCTTGGGATCTATAGAAGAGAAGAATGTCTCCCGGCTTAATACCGCTGATTCTTGCGTGGCAAAGATAGGCTTGTTCAATTGCATGCCCCGCACTGGATGGTGCGAAGAGACTTGGTTGCCTTTGAGCGTCCGGGAAGAGAACCTTATGAAATTCAGGGCGGATAGGAACAATGTACTTTCCGACCCCTCTGTCGCTACGGATATGGGGATAAAAGAGGCGATGGTATTCGAGCGATGGGATGACAACATCAGGCGGGTGCAACGGATGCTCTTTCACAAAGACATGGTCGTCTTTGTATTCACCGAATAATGTGAAGCCGAAATCTGTGCAGAGGTCTTCGAGAAAGTCCTGCTTGCCTGGCCTCATCGTAATGTACACATGCTCTATGCGGTTACTTGTCGCGTAACGAAATGCCGCCTTGAGCAAAAGTTCGCCGAGCTTGCGTCCGCGCACCTGTTCAGCGACCTTAAACGTGCATAGTTTGAGGGCTTTCCCAGGCAAGGCGCGATTATCCTTAGTTACGATCGGGTCTCGTTCCTCCTTGAAAATTGCAATGGCCCCAGGAATCCCTTCCGAATCGCGATACACCCATGCTGTTCGGCCTTCTCTCGCCTTTTCCCGATACCACTTATCAAATGGTGCGTAGCTGCTTCTGAGGGAGTCGAAAAATGAGTTCTTGAGGTCAATCTGGTGCAGTGGCACCTCTTCAATGCTAGGAAGGACAACGCCTATCCTGGCATGGAGATGTTCAAGGAAAGAAGTGGCCTGCTGGATATAGTGGACGCGGTCAGCAATTCCTATCTGCAAGGCTTTCTTGTGAAGCTCTCGGTCTTCGGTAATCAGGATGTTCGCAGCATCACGATACAAGGCATAAAGGATCTCATTGTCTACCCGGTCGTTGTCATCTCGATCCACAAGGCCCAGCTCGGATAGCTCTGTGGAACTTGGCTTTGGTGGATCTTGCAGCGTGGAGTACTTGCGAAGGCGCGATAGGCTGATCAAGCGACGATTTGTATTCGTATCGCGCGCTATGTCGT
This sequence comes from Nitrospirales bacterium, assembly GCA_038200685.1. Lineage (GTDB taxonomy): Bacteria > Nitrospirota > Nitrospiria > Nitrospirales > Nitrospiraceae > Palsa-1315. The sequence continues at coordinate 2,324 of JBBRRN010000294.1, read as the reverse complement.
CGTACGAGGAAGGATGCGCGAGAAGCTGATGACCATTTTCACTTGCAAGGCGGACCAACTTACTAAGGCTGTATTCGAGTACGCGAGTTGAATCTTCGAGTGGAATTACAACGTTTGTGTCGATCAGAATTCTCAAAGCCTAAGAGTTCCGGTAGTGGACTTGCACATCATTGTCTTGCCCTCATAGCAAACGACCAGAGAATGCTGCTGTTAAAGACGCTTGTCGAAGCCGGTCGGCTCGAATGAGGTTGGCTTCAACGGCGACTTCGAGCTCCTCAATGACGGACTGGCGGCGCTCGACTTCGGCAGTGATTTGATTTTGCTCAGCGAGCGGCGGAAGTGCAACTGGGAGGTCGCGAACTTGATTTAGGCTCAAACCGGGCTTCCCAGCCCCGTAGGCCCACCGTTCCAACATTTTTCGCCCATGCTCTGGTGATACTACCCAAGTGAATAGATAAGTTGCCACGGAGGCTAAAGAGGGCTTGAGCAAGGCGACGTGTTGACTGAAGAAGCTTGCTCCCTCAATTGTTTGACAAGAGCTGACTTCGTGACGTTCGCGCCAGTGATAGTGATGAGAATATCCCCCTTCGTCACTGCAGTTCGCGTTCCCTCCGCATTATTGGGAATACTCACACGAGCAATGGTCTGCAGATTGAGCGAGTCGGTCTTGATATCTTGAGCTCGAATAAAAAGTGGGCCGGTGTGCGAGTAATACTCTCCCCAACCTCTTGAGCCGCTCGTCACCATCGCAGTAAGTTGGTCAACCGTCGCCCAGGTCCACTTCTCCGGCAGAGATGGAAGATTGTTCGTACCTGGCTTAGCTGGCTCTTTGTATTTCCCCCTACCATTCCACTTCGCCCGGCGTTCTGTGAGGATGCATTCGAGGAGTTTGCTGGCTGGTTCGACGTCGGGATGCTGCTTGCGCCAGTCTTCGGTCAACTTTCCGTCGACGGCAGCGTTGAGGACGGCAGCTTTGTAGCGTTTGAGGATGGCCTCGACGCGCTTGAGATTGGCGACCGCTTCATCGAAGCGAGAGAATTGCTTTTCGATCTCCGCGACGATGCTTTTCTGATCATCAAAGAGTGGGACTGGAATCAATGCCTCTTCTAGAAATGACTTCGGCACGCGTTTTTGACCTACCGCCCCGGTCATGCGATGTGCTGCTTCCCGCCGAAAGTCTTGGCTCGAAACGAAGTAGTAAACAAAGCGAGGATCAATTCCTTCACGTGGGCGAAGAACATGAAACTCTGTCGATCCGAAACCTAATCCGCTTGTCAGCTTCGGCACGACAGCCATTTTTCCGTTTTCCATGCACGGTGTGATCTTGGCAAACAGGACATCGCTCTCCTTAAACGGCGTGTAACCTTTCTTAACCGAAGAGAAATGCTTCGTCTGAGAAACTTCCATCCGTCCACTGCCAGCTTCGACCGCAGCCATAGGGACGAAAGATACTTCGAGATCGTCTCGATAGGCGGACTTATCTGGGCGCGGATTGAGGTCCACGACTTCAGACAATGGTTTCAGTGGCCAACTAGCGTTGGTGTCGTTCAGCATAGTTACGCTGCCATGCTCCGTTCAGGTCTTCAATCAGTCCGACCAACTCGGTGTCAGATAATTCTGGAGACCGAACTCCGCGCATCATGCACGAATAACTTCGGCTGGCTCCGGCATCCCGGAGGAATCGAGTGTGTAGGCATAGGCTTCTTTCATTTGAATATTCCCGCTATCCGTATACACGAAGAGCCGCTTCCCGTCCGTACGTGTCTTCACGAGTCCATAGGACGCGCGGCTGAATCCGTAAAATTGGCCGCGCTTTTTATACTCCTTGTCATCCATCGGACGGGACCACTTCTCTTCCTTGAAGAAGGCCACCAGCTCAGTCACAAAGATCAGCGGCTCAGGGACCCTTGCCCACTTTCCTAACACCCCCATCAATGTCGCCCGGGGATGAATGTATTCTTTCCTCGCGTTTTCATCTCCACTTGAGACCACGCTCACGACTGGCGATACCGCCTGGAAGAAGGCCCCGGAAAAGTCAGCAGAACCATGCTGGGGCACTTTGAACACTTCAGACTTCAGGTTGAGACTCCCTCGATTGTGCTCACGGGCAAGAAACCGGCTCGCTTCATCGTTCAAATCACCGGAGAACAAGTAACTAAAGCCTCCGTAGACCAGACGAAAGACGATGGAGTGTCCATTAATCGTGTGGGATGCCGAATTTCCTTTGAAGTCCTCTTCTTTTACGCTCAACGATTCATGACCGATTCTTGGACCCTTGGGAGGGTTGCCAAGGAACCTCAATGCCGGTTTTCCACTGACGTCGG
>JBBRRN010000293.1:0-5113 GCA_038200685.1 Nitrospirales bacterium | reverse complement strand
GTGTGGCCGTTCCCGGGTCTCCCCTTTACCAGTGCGCCCGGCCATCGGCCGTGAGATTCTGATTCGACTCCGATCACATTTAGGTAGAGGATGACTTACTCCTCAGCGTCATCCGGGGCTCAGGATCCCAGGGCCGGGGCCTGATCGAGAGTACATCTTGGAATACCAAGACATTCAGACGATCGTCCAAGCCGGACATGGAGGAAGCCGAAGGTTGGGACGAGATGTTCCAAGATATGAGGGCGGTCGGGGAACGAGGAATGGATCTACAGGAATCAAGTTGTTGTATCTAGAGGCGGGATGGGTAGCTGGAGAGCTTGAGGTGCATCATTCGGTTCGGGTGAGCCAACTGAGCTAAAGGGAGAAAACATGCTGACCGCAAACATTGAAATCAAGCTCACGGTGGATGGCCGCCGCTGGTATGTCGTAGCCTGTTCTGCGAGCATTGACAACAAAGATGTTTACGCGATCCCCCCGGGCGAGTTCTTTCCGAGCAAAGATGTGGCCATCACTGAATTGAAGCGCCGTATTATGGCGTGGTTTAACGCAAGAGGCCGGAAGGAGACGGAAGAGAAGGTTGAGTGGCGAGTACCCTGAAATTACCGCGGGAAACGACGCGATAGACTGCGAAGTTAGCGACGTGACGACTTCATACAACACGGATTCAGTCAGGAAGGACAGAGTCACGAATGTGGATCCACGTCTTGAATATTCTATAAGGCACGATATCAAAATTCAGACCGATCAGCGTCGACCTAAGTGCACCTCAATTTTTTTATGTGAGATCATGAAAGAAATGAGCTCACCCGGCCTAGTAGACCCTCACGTTCTCCCAAAATCGAGCAACCATACCTCTTATCTATCCGGCATCTCCAGGGGTCCGGCCCACTCCCCCTCCGTGTGACTCAGGATGTGTGACGTCTTTTCTTTCACGTTGCCGACCCAATTGCGGTTCTACGACACCACAACAGGCGCCATCGCGCCGCGGTTCTTGCCAATACCATGACTATGTTGGGGCTGATTACGCTCGGCCTTGAGCACAGCATCCCCCGAATTGACTTTACAGGGGGAAGACTTTCAGTAGTCTGCCGACTGACGGTATAATATGAAGGACCTTACCCCAACCTACTTTTTCAGCACAAGACGTGATCTAGGTTCGAAGGGAGTGCGTTAACAATCGAAGCTCCAATTTGGTCTTGTTAGCGAGTCGGTAATACCACCATCGTTTCAGACGGGACGACGATCTGATCCCCAGGCTTCAACTCCATGTTCTGGCTCGACCCATCACGGACGACAATGTCATCGTAGCTTGCCTTGAGCTTCGTCAAACCTTCACCATCTTTAGAAAAGCGAAAGATTACGATCTTATTTCTCGCAGCCATAGTTGTAAATCCACCCGCGACGGTAATTCCTTGCAAGAGGGTCGTTTTACTCTTCAAGGGATACTTTCCGGGCTTATTAATTTCTCCGAGCACATAAATTTGGTAACTGTTCACCTCTTTAACCATGATGGAAATGGTAGGGTTTTCCATATACGCTCTGAGCCCTGTCGAGATCTCCTCCGTCAATTGAACCGGAGTTTTCGCAACCGCGGATATATCTCCCAAGAGTGGAAGAGAGATTCGTCCATCTGGCCTTACCTGTACCTGTTTGGAGAGATCCGCATTCTTCCAGACCGTAATTTCCAAAATATCCTCAGGGCCAATGATATATTCCGGCGTGACAGTCAAAATCGCTTTGTCTGCTGCACCTGAGACTGCTTTTGATGAAATTTGGAGAGTCCTCATAGCATCCTTCTCTTGTGCAACCGCAGGAGCCAAGGCAATAAAGATACCTCCCCCTATCAGAAGAATCACGGACACAGATTTACAACTTCGTATGCTCATTTATCTCTCATTATTCATGCAGCAGTGAGAGAAGCGAGAGGTGGGCTACCCGACTCCGCCGGGGATGACTCAGTTCTCTGCGGACAAATGCGTGACCGGGTCCTCATGTTGCGTGCCGCCTCACCTGTTTTGGGTTATGCAGCGTTTCCCAAGAGGACGATCCTCGTGGAGTTCGCATGCTGGAGCTGCCGTTTGGGGTGGCGTTCGCGCGCCAGTCGGACCCGGTTCTGTAAGATGACAGCATCAATACGGTTCCCGTACTGCACGCAGCGTAGCGTCTCGGCTTGGTGGTTGTCAGGATTTTGCAGGTCGTAACTCCACTCGCTCACGAGGAGACCCTCACAGCGGACGCAGGAGCGTGTCGAAAACTGCTTGCTAGCATAAAGCGATGGAGGGGTACCGTTCTGCGTCACCAGTCCGCTTTCCGTAGACTCTTGAAGCTTCATTGATCGTTCCATGATTCAGTCTCCTAGTTATTGGTTGGATGCGAAAAACCCGTGCATCCGAAATATTTTCCCTGTTGAAGTGCTGCAATCATTTCAGTGTAAATCTATATGATTCAAAAACATCGGCCACTGGGAAAGGCCCCAGTCGGAACACGTCTGGCGGGAAAAAATGTGCCAGCGGGAACTACAACTCGCCTCACCTACTACCCCTGACCTTCGAGACCGGAAAATTGGGAGAACGTAAAATCCAGGAGTACGAAGTTTGTCGCGGAACTGCCTGTGATAAGGCGAGGGGAGCTACGAACGGAACCGTATCCCAAAGAGTGCCTCGCCGTTGTATTGGTATTGGCACTGCCAGCCTTCGTAGGCAAGGTGGAGGTCCCGAAACGAATGAGTGGCGAGCATCACGGCTGTACCGGCTACCCCACGACTGTCTCAGTGAGCTGGAACTGAGCATAGCCGCTCGGCTTTTCGATTAGCATATCAGAGGAGTCGTTCCTCACACTGACGACAGACACTTGCAAAGAATCCGTGACGCGGTGTGAATTGTGTGCGAGGAGTGCCTCAATGGCTCAGACGATACACCCTTGCACGTCAGCTAGGGCTGAACCTAGTTATGAGGTACCTGATTGACGCATATTATTTCTTATCAGACGTTCTGATGTTCTGGTCAGTATAAAGGAGGAGGGATTGATATGGGTGACCACGAGAAGATGTTGAAACGCTGAGCAGAGTCGGGCTGGGAGTCGTGCAACCGGCGTGTGTGGAATCGGGCAGGTTCATCACGTTAAAGATATTCACATGGGCATGCTGATCTCTATAAAAACAGAGGCTGACCGGTAGAAGCCATAAAGAGTCGCATCTTTTTTCTTCCTCGTTTTAATCAAAAATAAGAGGTGAACTGTGTTGTTGCATATTATTGCCGACTATGGAATGGGTGACTTGGCATTTGCCGAGGTGGCTCCTTCACCTGCCGGATGCCGAACCGATATTCCTGTCAGTCCCTCCATTTTGTACTGTGGCTGCCGGCTTCTGCATTGCTCAATTGGGTCTTCATAGTGCCCCGCCAGGCACCTTGATTTATCATAACGTCGCCCCTAGGGAGGATGACGAAACGGCACGCGCAGATAACGCCGGAGAGCGCCTGGCTTACGCTCGACTTCCCACGGGGGTTCGAGTGATCGGCGTCGATTCCGGCTACACCCTGTCTTTTATCAAGGACGTCGCGGAAACATTGCGTTGGGCGTCGTCAACGGCGGAGGGAAGCCGGTTTCGTTCCCGAGACGTGTTTCCACAAGTCGCGGCGGCCATCGCGCTGGGATGGCCCAACGCGCTGGATGATGAAATCGACGCGCAAGCATTACCGTCGCCTCCTTCATCAGCGATCGCTTATGTGGATGGGTATGGAAACCTTAAAACGACCATCGCCTATGATGCGAAAAAGATCCGACAGGGAACGCGTATCGGCGTGCGTATCAATGATCACCAGCATGAGGCGACCATGAGCGACGGCACATTTGACGTCCCTCAGGGCGAATTGGCGTTTGCTCCTGGAAGCAGCGGCTGGAAGACAGGCCCGAGGGAAAAGCTCCGATGGATGGAAGTCTTTCTACGCGGCGGAAACGCCTGGGATCTATTTGGAAAACCGGCCATAGGATCCGTGGTGTCCATTGGATAAGCCGTAGCCCGGGAACTGAATTTTCTTGCGTGACGATGTTATATTTGTCCGATATTCATAAGGGTCCAACCCATTGCCCATCCTGCTACGCTCAGCTATGTTTTTACCATCACTCTAGTCCAATCCGATTGTCTTGAGGATACATCTGACAGCGACTGGTTCAGTTTTAACGTCGTCTTTCCCATGATGCCAGCACCGGCGGGTCAATGGCTTCCAGGCCTGTAAAGACGAGTTGCGAGACAGGATCCTTCGGACGACCACACCCCGGCATACACTCTCATTCTGGTGCCGCAAAGGGTTCGAGCAACTTAGAGCGTCAACCGTTGACCGATTGGCTACCAGCCCGGGGAACATAAACCACGACAAAGAATGATGGCAAAGCATCTCGCGCGACTGAGTGAATCCAATTGCCGTCTCATATCGTGCGAGTAACGGTCTCAAGGTCGGTCTGTATCTAGCACGAGTAGCACAAGCGAGCGATCCGTGAGTAGATACTTCGCTCCCATCCTAAATGTTTCTCCATGAGGTTGCTCCTGCAGAGTGGTATCAAGGAGGAGTGACCATGTTGGTGATCCGACACACGTGGGAAGCGTAAACTGAACAGGTTCATGATGGCCATTGACTAGGACAAGAACCGTCACGTCCTTTCCTGGTTGACGCCGCCCCGTGGTAGGAGCCCGCCCATCCAGCAGCATGCCAAAATAGCGTAACGTCGTATCCCGCCAGTGCTGTTCTTCCATGGGCACACCGCTGGCGTTGATCCATGTCACATCTCGAACGTCAGAGTGCTCCACCGTCTGTCCCGATCCGTTCACGCGTGACGGATTTCCTCGTTCCAATCGCAGCGTATAGGAGAACTAGGGGATGCACCAGGTACGTAGCTCCCCTACACATGACAGAGTAAGCATTCATTTTCGAAACTATCTTACTACAGCAGGACTTTATGGCAACTCCATCCAATCCGGTGCTCACCATGCTGAAAGCGGACCACAAGAAAGTGAAAGCCCTCTTTGCCGAGTACCAAGAGGCGACCCCACGGAAACAGCAGGACATTGCTCAGACGATCATTCAAGAGTTGGAAATCCATGCGGAGTTAGAAGAAG
>JBBRRN010000292.1:0-5156 GCA_038200685.1 Nitrospirales bacterium | reverse complement strand
TTCATCGCCGCATCGACGATAATAAACCGTTTCGCTTCGCCGTCCTTTCGATACAACACCTTTGTCACGAGGATGCCGGCGTTGCCGACGATAACACGACCCGGTTCCATGATGAGGGTGATATTCAAATCCTTCAGCAGTGGAGACACGGCGTCCGCCAAATCTTGTGGTAGCGGCGGTGTTTCGTCCGAGTAGGTGATGCCGAGGCCGCCGCCGATATTCACATAGTGAATGTTGATTCCCTGAGCCTTCAAGGCTCCGACCAGCGTCACCACCTTCTTCACGGCCGCTACAAATGGCGCGACTTCCGTCAACTGTGACCCGATATGCTTATGCACCCCGACGACATCTATGTTGGCAAGCGAAGAAGCCACTGTGAACTCTTCGAGTGCCCGATCGGCGGCAATCCCGAACTTACTCTTCTTGAGACCAGTCGAAATATAAGGGTGTGTTTTCGGGTCGATATCGGGATTGATTCGAAGGGCAACTCTCGCCTTCACTCCAACGGAAGCCGCCACCTCATTCAGTACTTGCAATTCGGCCGAAGATTCGACGTTGAACATGAGGACATCGGCCTTCAAAGCCTCGCGAATCTCTTCCGCACTTTTACCGACGCCCGCGAAGACGATCTTTGAGGGAGGAACGCCTGCCTTGAGCGCCCGAAAAAGCTCTCCACCAGACACGATATCCACCCCACTCCCCTCCTTTGCCATCAGACGGAGGATCGCGATATTGGAATTCGCCTTCATGGCGAAGGCAATCACATGGGGGACGCTCTTAAAGGCTCCATCATAGGCTCGGAAATGACGCACGAGGGTCGCGTAGCTATAGATATAGCAAGGCGTGCCGACCTCCTTCGCAATCCGGCTGACCGGTACCTGTTCGCAATAGAGTTCGCCATGTCGATATTCAAAATTATGCATCCCACACATCTTCATTCAGATGTTCAAGGCCTACGAAGGCTTGCATGATCCCTGCACTGAGATACGCGCCACCGTCACAATAAGTCGAGTCCTGAACCATGCGCCTCGTCAAGGAACGGGCATGAAGCGACCACCCGTCACAGAAGTAGTCCCGCTTCCATACCGTTTTGCCAGTTCTCAATTGGTAACATCTTTCGTTATCGCGCGCGTGGCATCTGCTGCGGAGGGAGACGCTGCAATAGTGAATGGGTTCCAGTATAGCGTTATCAGGCGACAGAGGTCCAGAAGACCGTGACCTCAAATATTACCGAGTCCCCACTGGTTGTAACGTGGGAAGATCGATATCCTGCCCCTGCAACAATGGATCCGACTGTGGCTCTACACCCTCAGCTGCTACTGCAGCCTCACGCTGTTTCTCCTGAAGGGCCTCCAGCCTCTTTTGCCGCTCAATGGTCGGCGTCACACCGACATTTTCAGGCGGAATCGGCGCCCCCACAGCCCCACAGGCCGCCAACGTTCCTATCATTACCCCAACCATAAGAGACGTCACATTCGACGTACGGACCTTCATGAGAATATTCGCTCGAGCTCTTTGATGCGCTGTTCTACTCTTGTGCGAGCCGTTCCACCTATCTGAGACTTCCGATCGATGGCGGCAGTAATCGTCAACCGATCGAACAGACCCTTCTCAATTCGCTCGGAAAATGTCCGCAGTTCATCGAGCGAGAAACTGGTCAGTTCGCGGCCTTGATCCAATGCAGCCCGCACCAGTCGGCCCGTAATCGCGTGCGCTTCACGAAACGGGACTCCTCTCGTCACAAGATAGTCCGCCACCTCCGTAGCCAACATCCCTCCACCCTGAACGGCCTGCTTGAGGACGTCACGATTGACGGTGACTCGGCGCATCAATTCCGTCAAGACTTTCACCGAGGCCGTGACGGTATCGAGCGCATCGAACAGCGCCGGCTTATCTTCCTGAAGATCTCGGTTGTAACTCAAGGGAAGGGCCTTGAGCGTCGTCAACAGATTGATCAAATGGCCATAGACCCGTCCCGTCTTGCCCCGCACCAGTTCGGGCACATCGGGATTCTTCTTCTGCGGCATCATACTGCTTCCGGTACAAAACGCATCGGGGAGCTCGACGAATCGGAACTCCTGGGACGACCAGAGAATTAATTCTTCACTGAGCCGGGACAGGTGCATCATGGTGATCGACAGCGCCGAGGCCACCTCAATCATGAAGTCTCGATCTGATACCGTATCGAGGCTGTTTTGCGTCACGGAAGGAAAGCCCAATAATCCAGCGGTAAACCGGCGGTCGACCGGGTAATTCGTCCCTGCAAGCGCGCCGGCGCCTAGCGGCATCACATTCACACGCACCGATGCATCGCGAAATCGCCCCTTATCCCGCTCGATCATTTCCACATAGGCCAACAGATGATGCGCAAACAGCACAGGCTGAGCATGCTGTAGATGCGTATAGCCCGGCATAGCAACCGCTAGATTCGCCTTTCCCTTCGCCACCAAGACCCGCTGAAAATCTTCCAAATTCTCAACGATCCGGCTGAGCTCGTCCCGCAAGTAGAGCCGAATATCCAGCGCAACCTGATCGTTCCGGCTCCGGGCCGTGTGCAACTTGCCGCCCAGGGGGCCGATCAATTCTGTCAGGCGACGCTCAACCGCCATGTGAATATCTTCATCCTGAGGCGAAAATCGAAAGCGCCCTTGATCCAACTCCGTCTTCACCGATTCCAAACCCCGCACGATTGTCTTGGTTTCAGAAGCGGTCAGCACACGGGCCTTCCCCAAGGTCTTGCAATGGGCGATACTGCCCTGAATGTCGTGGGCGTACAGTCGGCGATCGACCGCTACCGAAACAGTGAACGATTCCACCAATCGGTTCGTTTTCTGTCTGAACCGACCCCCCCAGGCCTTACCGCTTTTCGATGCGGCAGAGCCGCGACTTGTTGCTCGTCCCATCAAGAAGTGGCCTTCTTTCTTTGGGCTCTGATTTTCAGTCGCAAGGCGTTCAACCGAATGAAGCCCTCGGCGTCTTTCTGGTTATAGACTTCATCCTCTTCAAACGTGGCGATGTCGAGACGGTAGAGCGAATGCTTCGACTTACGCCCGGCCAGCGTGCAACTCCCCTTATAGAGCTTCACCCGCGCCGTGCCGGTCACATCTTTCTGCGCCACATCGATCGAAGCCTGGATCATCTCTCGTTCCGGGCTGAACCAATAGCCGTTGTAAATCAGATCGGCGAAACGCGGAATTAAGCTATCCCTGAAATGCAACACCTCGCGATCCATCGTCAACGACTCAACTCCGCGATGCGCCACATGGAGGATCGTCCCACCCGGCGTTTCATAGACCCCGCGAGATTTCATTCCAACGTAGCGATTCTCCACCAGATCGACACGGCCGATCCCATGCGCCCCGCCTAACTTGTTGAGGTGGGCCAACAACGTTGCCGGACTCATTTTCTTGCCGTCGACGGCCACCGGATTACCGGCCTCATAGCCGATCTCGACTTCGAGCGGCTTATTCGGCGCCTGCTCCGGCGACACCGTCATTTGGAAGATTTCATCCGGCGGCGATTTCCAGGGATCTTCCAAGATGCCCCCCTCATAACTCACATGGAATAAATTCAGATCCATGCTGTAGGGCTTGGCTTTCGTCGCCGTGATGGGAATGCCGTGCCGATCGGCATACTCGATCAGCTCACGCCGTGATTTCATTGTCCACTCACGCCACGGTGCGATGATCTTGAGATTCGGCGCCAGCGCCGTATAAGTCAGCTCGAATCGGACCTGGTCGTTTCCTTTTCCAGTGGCGCCATGCGACACAGCCTCGGCGCCTTCCTTGAGCGCGATTTCAGCCTGACGCCTCGCAATGAGGGGCCGTGCGATCGAGGTACCAAGCAGGTAGCAGCCTTCGTACATGGCATTGCCGCGTAACATCGGAAACACATAATCCTTCACGAAAATCTCGCGCAGGTCCTCGACGTAGACCTTCTTCACGCCAAGCTTTTGTGCCTTCACCTTGATTGCTTGCAAATCTTCGCCTTGCCCCAGATCGGCGCAGAATGCAATGACCTCGCAGCCATACGTTTCCTGTAGCCACTTCAAGATCACCGAGGTATCGAGCCCGCCTGAATAGGCGAGCACCACTTTCTTGATGCCACGACTCATGGTCTCGTACGACTCCTCTTGCCTAATAAGTTCGTTAAAATGGCTTTCTGCATGTGCAACCGATTTTCCGCCTGATCGATGATGACCGACTGTGGGCCATCCAGCACTTCGGCGCTAATTTCTTCCCCCCGATGGGCAGGCAAACAGTGCATCACGATCGCATCTGGTTTGGCGCGATGCACCAGGCGGCTGTTCACTTGGTAGGGAGCTAAAACTTTTAATCGGCGCGCATGTTCCCGTTCACGTCCCATACTGATCCAGACGTCGGTGTAGATGACATCCGCTTCCTTCGCCGCAATGTGAGGATCGTGTCCGACCTCGATCACCGCACCGGTTTTTGCCGCCTCGACTCTCGCCCTGTCCACGACATGCTGTTCCGGCTGATACCCCACTGGACAACCGAGGGTAATGATCATCCCCATCTTCGCCGCCGCCTCGATGAGTGAATTCGCCACATTGTTGCCGTCCCCGATATAGGCAATCTTAATCCCCTTCAATCTGCCTTTCTTCTCACGAATGGTCAGCAGGTCTGAGAGGGCCTGACAGGGATGGCTTAGGTCGGTCAGCCCATTGATCACAGGCATTGTTGCTTCCCTCGCCCATTCCTCCACGATCGAATGGTCATAGGTGCGAATGACGATCGCGTCGAGATAGCGTGACAACACGCGCGCCGTATCGGCGACACTTTCTCCGCGCGAGAGCTGGATCTCGGCCATGGGCAGGACCAGAGCGTGGCCACCCAACTGGTTCATACCCGCCTCGAATGATACCCGAGTCCTCGTCGACGGCTTCTGGAACAAGAGCCCCAATGTCTTACCGGAAAGCAATGGATGAGGAACACCACGCCGCTGCTTATCTTTCAGTTGTGTCGCCGACGTCAGCAAACTCTCTACTTCCGCCTTGCTGATGGCCGCAACATCCAGAATATCTTTTTTTTCGGCCTTCATTCCTGTCGCTCGTGTGGTCATTCCTATTGTGTCCATTCAGGCCGAGTATGCCTTACGCCGCCTGTGCGCCGAACACCTGGCCGAGCGTATCGAGC
>JBBRRN010000291.1:0-5179 GCA_038200685.1 Nitrospirales bacterium | reverse complement strand
CGGGAATGCGCCGGAGGAAGATCTCTCGTTTTCTGGCGGTACTGATGGCGTAGAACACGATGCCGCCGAACAGGAGCGCCAATAGGAGGTTGTTCATCTGATTCCAATTGATCCAGTTCGGTTTCGGCGTGGCCTGAACCGGCGTGGCCACCTCTCGACCTTCGTTCGAAACCCTCGCGACGGTCACGAAGTAGGTGTTTCCATTCTTAAGCTCTACCCCTCTTCCATTCCTCAACGTGAACTGGTGCATGTCCGAGTCTGCTGGCCTCGTCCACCAAGGCCACTTGGATTCACGAACATAGCGCTGGTTCGCGGGAAACTCCGCCACGACTTTCATTGAAGCCGGATCGGATACCGTGGGGCCTTCGCTGAGTAAAACTTGATACTTGCTCACGGCGCTCTCGTCGGGAGCAGGCGACCAGAGCACCGTCAGGCTGCCGCCTCCATCGCTCGGGGTATCGATCACGCGAAGATTTCTTGGCGGCGTGATCGTTGTTTGAGCGAAGACCGGCGAGATAGATAGAAAAAGAGCGGCGGCTAGCAGTACCACACCCCCGCATACTGAACGAGCCTGCTCACGTTTCACATCTAACGTTTCACCTTTCATGCTTATGAGCCTTCGATCAATTCAATATTGGTTCGCGGAATAACCGCCGTACTACCGTCGCCGAAGCGGACTTCCATCACCCGCACCTCACTCTCGGTCGGAATCTTCTGAAGGTCGGCCGGCAGGCTCGCGACTTCACCGATTTTTCCGAATAAGGGGTCTCGAATGATGCGCACCTGGTCGCCGATCCTGATACCTTCCCGCTGCGGCATAGCGGCTATGCCGGGATAGCCAGATGCGCCGGCCTGTTTAGGAATGATGATCTCCGGTCGAATGACGCCGGCACGAATCTGTGTGGCGCCTGAAATAGATGCCTGCTGTCCCGCATGGGCGGAGAGCAACGCGAACGTTTTATCAGCCATGGGAATGGAGCCGAACCCTTCGGTGAGAATCAGGGTAAAGCCGACTTGTTCCGTGCCCGTGATGGCCACACCCAAGTCGTAACCTAACAGTGCGCGCAAATCCTTATCGTGAATGCCCCCGATCACCACACAGGCAACCCCTACCTCTTTTGCTTGTGCCAACGCGTCGGAAGAGATGAAGGAGCCGCCCACCACGACTTTGGCTTTCATGTCTGCGGTGAGATGGCGCGGCGTGAGCGCTTCGTCCGGTGACGTCACTGCGATCACAATCTCGCCTCCGGTTTCACCGCCGATGCCAAAGATGCCCTGTACCAGGCTGCAATCCGTTTCGACCACGACGCCCTGCTGCGGAACCACCTCGACGATCCGCCCGTCTACATAGCCCAACAACTCCAGTACACGCGGCGGCTCTCGCAACAGCAACTGCCCCGTAACGGGAGAAACCGATTCCACAACGCCGGTGATCGGCGAGCGGACCTCTGTCTTGAGCCACTTGATGAGCGGTTTGTTCTCGGCCAGGACCTCGTCCTTCCGCACTGGATCGCCGGCCTTCTTGATCAAATACTCGTGGATCTCATCCGGCGCCACGCCCAGCTGATTGGCAAGATTCAGAGGATAGACCTTCCCCGGCAGTTCCGCGCGAGCGACCGCCTGATTCGCACGCACTTCCTCCCCGGTTGTGACCAGCACCGTGCCAGGCAACGACAACATCCGTCGACGACGGACCGTTGTGTGCTCTGTCACGGTTAAGCCTGGGGTGTAGGAATGGGCCATACTGTTATGCTGTCGGGTACAACCCGACGGCCTGATACCATTTCGTCAGCGATGCCACTCTGGCCACGTGATCGGTCGGCAACGGCAACGGGCGCCCACGTCCGTCGAGCATGAGACCCACCACACCGCCATGCACGTCTCGTGTGATCGACACACCAGCTCCTGCTCCGAGATTCACCTGTTTCACCGGCTGGATCGCGATCGAAGCCTTCTGATCGCTGGCCAGGGGAATCAGCCGTAAGTCACCGAATGCGAGCTGCCCCTTATCTACTCGTCCATCTGGAAACGTGATGACATAGTCCGCGCACCGTTCCCCGTTCTTTCCCTGTCCGATTGGCGCAACACACGTTCCTAGATAGACCATGCAGTCACGGACAAAGACATCGGTCGCCGCCTTTTCATCGATCGTCGAGAGCACACCGAGATGCGGCATCATGAAGATGCTGTCCACCGAGAGCCTCGTCACCCCGAGCGGTTCATAGGCATCCACCATCATCAGCATCGATTGCACGCGGCGCGGCGCATGGGACAGAATCCCGCCGCTTCCCACGATCAAATCCAGCTTGAGCATGTCGATCAGCGTCTTGCCGGACTGCTGCTGCTCGAACACATCTGAGATCGTGCGTTCTTGTTGTATACCCTTGAGGCCGGTTGCGAGGGACTTATGATGGATCAAGGCGAGCCGGAGCGCCTCGCGGGCAATCGCATGTTCGATCTGCAACTCGTCCAGTGTCTGGGGAATGGTCGTTGGTCGGACCATCTTGTTCTTGATCCGATTGCGAAGCCTCTGTTCGTCGATCGTAAAGGGCACCCAGCGCATGATATTGGCGAGCCCTGCTTCCGCCAGCACGTTGGAGATACTGTATGACATGCCAAGGTTCGCGCTGACGGTTCGATTGAAGAGCCCCTCGAAGACCGAGAACACGTCCGTTGTCGCGCCGCCAATATCCACCCCGATCAAGTTCAAATGCTCCCGCTTGGCAATCGTTTCCATGATCACGCCGACCGCCGCCGGTGTCGGCATAATCGGCGCGCCGGCCATCTCGATCAGTTTCTTATAGCCCGGCGCTTGCTGCATGACATGTTCGAGAAACAGGTCGTGAATCTTGTTCCGTGCAGGCGCGAGATTCTCCCGTTCCAACACCGGACGAATGTTATCGGTCAGTACCAGCGCGGCTTTCTCTCCCAGAATCTTCTTCACTTGCGGCTGCGCGTCTTTGTTGCCCGCATAAATCAACGGAAGCTTGTACGTCGCCCCGAATCGGGGGCGGGGCTCCGCTGCAGAAATATACTCCGCCATCTCGACCACGTGGGTGACCGCCCCCCCATCCGTCCCGCCGGACATCAAGATCATGTCGGGCCGCATCGTCCTGATGCGCTCGATCTTTTCATGCGGCAATCGACCGTCGTTCGACGCCAACACATCAATGACGATCGCGCCGGCCCCGAGCGCAGCCCGTTGCGCGCTTTCACCCGTCATGTTTTGCACGACCCCAGTCACCATCATTTGCAACCCGCCGCCCGCGCTGCTGGTAGAAATATAGATATCGACACCGGTCTTCGCATCGCGACAGGGCGTGATAATCTTGTCACCGTCAAGAATTTTCCTGCCGGAAAGTTCTTCAATTTCCGCAATCGCGTTCAGCACTCCGCGCGTCACATCTTCAAACGGCGCTTCCACCGTCGTCGGCGCTTCACCGCGATAGGTTTGCCGATATTCGTCGCCGACTTTCTCAATCAAAATGGCTTTGGTCGTGGTACTGCCACAATCGGTGGCCACGATTACGTTGAGGGGATGGGTGGTCACCGGCTCCGTCGGTGCTGGATTCGGCACACTCATTGAACAGAGGCTCCTTGAGGAGCCGGGGAAGGAGCTTGGGGAGTAGACTTCGTGTCAATGAGGGCAATGAGACGGGAAATTGTATCGCGTCGCTCAAGCAACCGGGCTACTTGCTCGACTTCCTTCGCCTGAAAGGCCCACTCAACGATGGGGGTCAGAAAATACAACGCCTGACTGCCGAGAAAGTTCATAGGACCGAGCGATTCCAGAAACACCGTGGCAGGAGCAGCCATACCTCGTTTCACCACTGCATCGGCTACCCGTTCAAGCAGCGCGAAGTCTTCGGTCGTGAGCGCCTGGACCTCGGGCGTGGTCGAAAAGGCATGGGAGAGTTCCGCACGAACCTTCTCCCATTTTTCTGCCACTGATGACTTGGGGGGGAAATCCATAACTGTCTGGAAAGGCAGAAAAATCTACAATCGAGCGGCATTATATGGAGGGGTCGGAGGAGAGTCAATAAATGTGCGGCTTGACGCGTGCGAGGGTCAAGCCTTGAAGGAACGCAACACCGCAGTCGTTTGCCGATCGCCTTCCCCTAACTTGAGTCTAAACAACTCGATCGCCATGTCGTAGCAAATCCGGGACGCAGCCGGATCGTAGCGGGGACCTTCGTCGCGAAGAAAGGCATGCGCATTATTGAACTCATGCCACTGGAAGTGAGCGCCTGCATCACTCAGCGCGTGATAAATACGCGCCCGCCCCTCGCGGGGAATGTGTGGATCCTGTCTACCCCAGATCATCAGCAACTCACCCGTGATCTCCCCGATTCGGTCCAGACTGTTGTCGCGCATGCCCTCGCCCAGGCTGCGCTTGTGAATATCAGTCGCGTAGAAACAGGTGCCGGCAAGGACGTCAGGCTGCATCGCCGCGCGAAACGCCAAATGCCCCCCAATGCACATCCCCATGACGCCCAGCTGACCTGTGCAGTGCGGTGAGGACTTAAGAAAATCCAGCGCCGCTCTCGCATCGCCATCGTAGCTCGATAATGTCTTGGTGGTCTTATGCCGGTTGCCGCGCTCGGCGCCGGCCTCGTCGTAGGCCAACACGGTGCCGGGCGGCTCCAGTTCGTGGTAAATCTCCGGAACCGCCACCACAAATCCGTGGCTCGCCACCATCGCCGCAGTGCGCCGGATTGGCCCCGTGACCTGAAAGATCTCTGAGAATAGCACCAGGCCTGGATACCGCCCCTCCGCCACCGGCCGAAAGAGATACGTGCGCATGAGCCCTGTGGGAGTGCCGATATCAGCCGACTCAGTATCTGTGATGATCATCCCGGTCTCCGATTGATTGACAGGAACGACTCCTCATCACTCACATGTGGGGGGGAGCCAGTAGACCCTGATAGACAAATTTAGTATCCCCGCCCGGTGCTGCCACCGCGCCCCATCCGATCCAGCGGGAGCGCTTCGTATCGTGTCTTCATGTCTGGATGCTCGTTGAGATAGCCCTTCACCGCCACGTCATCAGCAAAGACCTCCGGACTGCGCTTTCGATACTCCTCGACCGTCAGATCATACTTTTCCAACAGCTTGCCGAGTTTCGTCTGGATGTCCGCACCCATCTCCTTCATCTGTTCAGCCGACGGGCGTTGCCCAT
>JBBRRN010000290.1:0-5180 GCA_038200685.1 Nitrospirales bacterium | reverse complement strand
TCCCGTCCCGGCAAGCTTGCCTGACCGCAGCAGGCGCGCAATATTCGTTCGTGTTCCCGCATTGTCGCTGCTATACCAGCTCAGAATCTCATGTATCCGGTCGCCCATGCTCAACCTCCCGTGATTCATAGAACGTTAAAGTGAGGTGTGAAATGCAAAACGTCAGAAACCTGGGCGCACTCCCCTTCGTTTCACGTTTTACTTTTCACCTTTAACGAATGATAGTTATCGTTTGCCTTGGATGAACTCCTCCGCGTCGCGCACGTCGTTCGCACTGCCGATGATTAACGGCACCCGTTGATGCAATTGCTTGGCTTCGACATCGAGTATACGCATAGCGCCGGTGCTGGCCTTGCCGCCTGCCTGTTCCACAATCCACGCCAACGGATTGGCTTCGTAGAGTAACCGGAGCTTACCTTCCGGCTTGTTCAGCTCATCAGGATAGAGGTAGAGGCCTCCTCCGATGAGAATCCGGTGCACGTCGGCCACCAGACAGCCGGAATAGCGCCCACTGTAGGGCCGCCCCGTGGCGCTGTCTTTCATTTTGAGATAGTTAAAATATTTCTTCGTTCCTTCCGGCCACTGATGATAATTTCCCTCGTTTACGGCATAGATCTTACCTCGGTCAGGAATGCGGATCTGCTCGTGGGATAAGAGATATTCGCCGATGCCGGGGTCCAATGTAAACCCGTGGACTCCTTGTCCAATCGTATACACCAGCATCGTACTCGCCCCGTAGAGGAGATAACCCGCAGCCACCTGTTCTGATCCGTTGCAGACAAGGTCGTCCATGGTCGGCATCTGGGCTTTGTGCTGAGACTTCAGGACGGAAAAAATCGTGCCGAGCGGGAGGTTGCAGTCCGTGTTCGATGAGCCATCGAGCGGATCGAAGAGCAGCATGTACTGAGCCCGAGGCCAATTCTCCGGAAGCAGAACTGGCTTTTCCATTTCTTCAGATGCCAAGGCACAGACATGTTCGCTCTGGTGAAATACCTTCAGAAAGGTCTCATTCGCTATCTCATCCAACTTCTTAACGGTCTCGCCCTGTACGTTAACCTCGCCGGTCGTTCCCAGAATATCGATGAGCCCTGCACGTCTGAGATCCTGCGCAATAAGTTTCCCAACCAGACCGATCTGACCCAGAAGACGGGCAAGCCCCCCTCCAGTTTCATGGTTGGCCGTCTGCTTCTGGGCGGTAAATCTGCTTAAAGTAAGAAGAAACTGATTCATGGTTGGTGAAGTATAACCGTTTTGAGGAGGGTGGGCAACGAACGGTTGCTTTCCTCATTGGATCGGTGAAGACGATTGGGTCGGTGAAGAGGCCAGCCATCGACTGACGAGATCGGCCACAATCGACCCGATGATGACTTTGGCCTTCATTCGAACTGGAATGCGCCGATCATCGTTGGTAAACCAGACCCGGATATTACCCTGGTTGAGAAACAGACCTTGGAACGGCATCACGACCAGCACACGAGCCGCTTCAACTTCCCCCCACGGACCGCTGACCGTCTCGATTTCCTCAACGCGCACATCCAGTTTACGATTTTTTTTATCATGAAACACGTTCATGCTGAGAGATGAGCCTGGCAGGAACGATAACGCGCTCCGTGCAAAATAGAGGCAGGAGATGATGTCTTGGGTGCCGGGAGGCATCTCCAATGTTTCAGTCTCTCCTCCTTTCACCACCGTAACTTTCCCATCTTTCTGATGAAACCTATATTCAATATCCTCTTTCTTCTTCCCTTCTCTCCGCTTGAAGAACAAATGCTCCGGAAGCAACGTGGCAGGATCCACAATGGACTCAACCCGGTTATCCACAGGAAAGAATTTTGTGATCGCCGGCCTTGACTGCGCCGTCGTAATCAACTTCGCCAGAGACCGGTCTCCTTCCATACCGGCATCACTAACCGCCATGACGGCTGTGCCGGCTGTCATGTTCAGCCAAGAAATTTCGTAGGTGAGCTGTTCCCCGACTTGGAAGGATCTTGCTGATGGAGGATTACTGCTAAGTTCAGCCCACGAGACCGCCCCGTTCATGATGCCCACTATCAGGCAAGCCAGTACAAGCCAAGCACGCTGGCGGCAACTAGCAACCAAGGGCTTGTTTGGCCTTAGCCAACTCGCCTTCGATCACTGCACGGAGCATGGCCAATCGCTCCGGCGAGGTGGCTTCGAAACGTAACACGAGGGCCGGCTGAGTATTTGAGGCTCGAATCAGGCCCCACCCATCATCGAAGATGGCGCGTACACCATCGATGGTCACAACATCACGGACCACCAGCTTGAACGGACCAAGCGCTTCACGGGTCTTCGCATAAACTGCCAACTTTTCCTGCACATGTCTGACCAACTCGAACTTCATAGAGTCCGATACATCATCCCGAATCTCCGGCGTGACGGATGTTTCTGGAAGATCGGCCACCAACGAGGAGAGGGAACGAGTCGTCTTGGCCAGAATCTCCACCAATCGGCATGAAGCATAGATCGCGTCGTCATACCCAAAATATCGATCGGCAAAGAACATGTGCCCGGACATTTCGCCGGCCAAGACAGCCTGCTCGCTTTTCATCTTCGCTTTGATCAGGGAGTGGCCGGTTTTCCACATGATCGGCCGCCCCCCGTGCTTGGCAATATCATCGTAGAGACTCTGCGAGGACTTGACCTCTGAGATGATGGTACCTCCGGGCTTTGCCGCCAGAATATCGCGCGCGTAGACCACCATCAGGCGATCGCCCCACAACACGTGGCCCTGCTCATCAATGGCCCCAATGCGATCGGCATCTCCATCGTAGCCGATCCCGACATCCGCTTTGTGCTCTTTGACTGCCTGAATCAGATCGACAAGATTTTCTAACACCGTCGGATCCGGGTGATGGTTCGGGAATCGCCCATCGAGGTCGCAATAGATCCCTGTGACCTGACAACCCAAGAGCTCTAGCGCCTCTTTCGCCACCAATGCCGCCACTCCATTCCCGCAATCGATCACCACGTGCAGGCGCGTGGCATCGACGTGCGTGAAACTTTTCTTAATATACGCTAAATAATCGGGAATGATGGGATGCTCCGATAACTGTCCCGCCCCGGAGACAAAAGATCCTGCCTCCATCACCGCTCGAAGTGCTTGGATCTCCTCTCCATAAATGGCGTCCTTCCCGATGCAGATCTTCAATCCATTGTATTCAGCCGCATTGTGACTTCCGGTAATCATGATGCCACCATCAACCGGTAGCTGAAACAGGGAAAAATACACAAGCGGCGAAGGACAGATCCCGATATCCACGACATTCAATCCTCCGGCAAGGAGTCCTCGCACAAGCGCTTTATGGAGCACTGGTGAACTCAATCGGCCATCCCGCCCGACCGAGATCGTCTTCACTCCACGTTCTTTGACATAGGTGCAGTAGGCGCGACCCACTTGTTCAGTAATTGAATCGGTGAGCTCCTGGCCCACGATGCCTCGCAAATCGTACTCGCGGAATAAACCCATAGTCCCTCACTCAGTCGGAAAGTCGGAATGTCATCAAGTCTAAAGTCAGAGAGCGCGGCCTTGAACGACGTTTAGCCCTTCGTTCGCCCATAATCATCCTGAAACCGGACAATATCGTCTTCCCCAAGATAGGGTCCGTTTTGCACTTCAATGATATGCAGAATCTCTTGGCCAAGGTTTTCCAACCGATGTCTGGTTTCAAGAGGAATTTCTGTACTATGACCAATGTTGAGATCGAAGACCCCATCGCCTCTGGTCACCCTCGCCGTCCCGGCAATGACCACCCAATGCTCGCTTCGTCGATGATGCATCTGTAGTGAGAGCCGCCCTCCCGGCTTCACCGTCACGCGCTTCACCTTATACCCCGGGCCCTCTTCCAGGATCGTATAGGAGCCCCAAGGCCGATGCACCGTCAGATGCTCCAGATGTTCCGGCGCATTCTGCTTCTTGAGAATGTCGACCAACTGCTTCACATCTTGTGCGCGTGACTTAGGGCAAACCAATGTGGCGTCTGGCGTATCGACGACCACCATGTCGGTCAGCCCAATCGTCGCCACGAGGCGGCGATCTCCGTAGACAATTGACCGGCGGCTGCCTATGTCGACCACACGACCGATGACAACATTGCCGGCCTTATCCTTCGACGCCACCTCATCCAAACTCCCCCAACTCCCGACGTCAGACCACTGGAAGGACACGGGCACGATCGCTGCGTTCTTGGATCGCTCCATCACACCCGTATCGATTGAAACCGGCGTGAGGGCGCGGTAGGCATCGTCGATGGCCTGCCTGGGCGACCCCGACTGCATCAATCGACCGATTCGATCGATCCCACGAAAGAGCGTGGGTTGATGGCGTTTGATTTCCTCCAGGATGGTCGCGGCGCGCCAAATGAACATACCGCTGTTCCAATAATAGTCCCCGGCCTTGAGATATTGCGCAGCCTTGGTGACATTGGGTTTTTCAACGAATCGGCTGACCGGATGTCCCTTGAGGGTGCCCACTTTCCCCAACGTCACGTTCCTGTTCGGCCTAATGTACCCGTAGCCGGTTTCCGGACGGATCGGCTTAATACCAAACGTCACCAGATAGTCCTGCTTCGCCAGCGTCGCCGCCAACGAGACCGCCGCATCGAACGCGCGCTGTCCTTTGATGACATGATCGGCAGGCACCACCACCATGATCGCGTCAGGATCCCGACGGACAAGTTCTAACGCCACCAACGCAATGGCTGGAGCGGTATTGCGCCCTTCCGGTTCAAGCACAAAATTATCGGCAAGCGCGTCCTTCCATTCACTCAGCTGGACGCGAATGGACTCAGCTTGGGCGGGATTTGTGGAAATCATCACCCGGTTCGGCACCGACGCACACACCACTCGGCGCATGGTCTGCTGAATCAACGTTTCGTCTCCCATAATCCGCAGCAACTGTTTGGGAAATAACTGCCGACTCAGCGGCCAAAACCTGGTGCCGCTTCCGCCTGCCATGATGACGGGATACAGATGGGAGCTCAGATTGTTATTCACGATCCTTGAATTATGACGGACCATACATGCAATCCTTCTTATGCCTCTACCATTTAACGAGTGACCGTTATTGCGTGCGATGCTGCTGGGCGTCAAGAATCATTTCAATAATTTCACGAACCGCCCCCTCTCCGCCCTTCTTCCGGCAAATATAGTCGACCGCC
>JBBRRN010000289.1:0-5198 GCA_038200685.1 Nitrospirales bacterium | reverse complement strand
TGCTTCTCCTGATGACCCCTCTCTTTGACCCTTCTTTTACAGACACCTCCATAGGGGGAGCATGGTGAAATCGGAGGTGCGTATGCCAGCAGGAAGCCGACATCAGTATACCGAGGACTTTAAACGGGAGGTTGTGCGGTTGGTGCGGGAGTCCGCCCACCCCGTGGCCCAGGTGGCTCGGGATCTGGGGATTCTAGAGCACGTATGGTCTTGCTGGCGTATCCAGCACTGGCCAGCCGAGGCCCGACACCGGCCGCTCAACGCGCCGAGGCCGAGGAACTCACACGTATGGAGCGGGAGTGGGCACGGATGACCCCGAAACGGGATTGTTTGCAACGTGCGGCGGCGTGTTTCGCGAGTACCGCTGCCGCTACCCCATCCGTCTCATGTGCCGCACGCTTGCCGTGCGGTGCACAACCGTATCCGGCTTTCTGAAACCCGAGTGATCTACCGAGAATCCCGCGAGACCTACGGCCGTCCCAGCATTGGGGACGGCCTGGTCAAGCGGGGGGCACGCGGTTGATGAGCATCGCGTGTCCCGGTTCCTGTGAGCTAAAGGGATTCGGGCCAAATCCGTCAAGAAATAGCGCGCGATCCAATCAGGTGTGGGCCGGGGATATCACCAATGTCTGGACCACGGAGGGCTGGCTCTATCTGGCTGCTCGGTTGACGGGTGCTCTCACTATGCAGGCGCTGGCAAACTGCCCTCGCATCCCCTAAAGCCGGAGTGCTGCACCACTCGGATTGAGGCAGTCCGTATGCTGCCACAGCTTACCAGGAATTGCTCGTGACACACGGTATGGCCGGCAGTCTGTCGAGGCGGGGGAACTGTTGAGGCAAGGCCTGTGTCCAAGCTTCTTCGGTACCCTGAAGCGTGAGCTCATCGCCAGTCCCGCACGCGGGACAAGGCCACATAGGACACCTTCGAGTACATCGCGGTATTCTATAATCGGCGGCGGAGCCACTCCGCACTCAGCCACGATTCCCCGGCTGAGTTCGTAGCGAGGGCCGCTGTGGCTTAACTCGGTCTCCACGGAATCGGGGAAAGGTCACAGCAGATTCTGAAGGAGCCCGCAGCGCATGCTGTGGCGGAGAGGGAGGGATTTGAACCCTCGGTAGAGGTTTTGCCCCTACGACGGTTTAGCAAACCGTTGCCTTCGGCCGCTCGGCCACCTCTCCCCTAGTCTCAGTTCTATGCGGGGTTCCCAATCATCTGCAATGCAGGTCGATGCATAGGAAGGCCAGCAAGCGAGTGATGATCTTACCCTAGGCCAGGTGGGAGGTACAAGCGGTTCGCAAGGTAGATCAAGAAAAACTCTCGAAGAAAGACGGAAAGATTCACAGATCTAGCTGCTTAGTCCATGGAAATACGATGGGACTTTTTGCAATCCGGACAAGAGAGGATGAGAGGCTACGTGCCCACTGGCCTGTTTGTTTCATGTTGTGTGTGGTGGTATGGTCCCATGACGGTAACGGGAGAGGGTGGGTTTGATGCTCGATCGCAGTCGGTTGTCTGCAGAAGGCTGTCGTGTTGGCAATGGGTGTCGAATAACGGAGTTCAACATGGCTCGGTCTGACAACTCCGCTGACTGATAACATGTGTAACGCGGTTTGCTTTTGTTTCCTGCGAGCTCTTCGCAATTTAATAAATTGGATCGGGGAAGAGAAAGCGTGCATCGTGTTTTCCTCCTCTGTTGATGGAAGACGGAATTTTTTACATCCAGAGTAATCGACCGAGGTCTTCGTTGAGTTCGCTGGGGCGCTGGCACTGAGAACAGCGAGCGAAAAGTCCGCCAGCGTGCGGGTGCATGTCCCCACGAAGCACGAGCTGATACTTATGGCTTCCGCAAGAGGGACAGGCTTTGCCGTCTAGCTCTCGACGAATAGCCCCGATCTTCCCAATCTGTTTGTGCATCGATTTGCCCTCCTAGAAATATCACTCATAAGGCATGCTCTTAAGTGTGATATTGGGTCAGGGTAGAAGCTTTTAAAATACCAAAGAGGTAGGTGAGGCCTAACTAAAGTGGGGGCGAACGCCGAGAGGGATTCCTCTCTTTGTAAATTTATTCAGCAATATTTCATATAGTTGAATTGTAAATCTAAGTACTTACCAGATGTAAATGAAGCGGTAGAGGACTATTCAGGGCTCTGAGCTGAATGGGAAATAATCTGATGGCACTGCGAGAGTAGTAACGTGCGGGAATGTGTAAATGGGCAAGCTGTAGCCTAAGGCTAGTCTTTTTCTGATAAGGCCAGCCCCTTGCTACTCTGTGGTTGATTTTAGGAAGGCAATACTAAAGCTTTCCACGGTCATAACCCAACTCGTGGAGTTGGCGGAGGACCCAGTCTTCAGCTAACCCTTCTCTGCTGAAATTCCCTGTATCAGAGAAATCTACAGGGAAAATTGCAATCGCGTTGGGTTTTTTGCCACGGTTATCTATGGAAAACCCCATCCTATGCGCCTTTTGCCGGTTTCCAGGAACTCCACGCATTCGTAAGAACAGGGAATTAACAGGGAATGAGTCACATTGGGGGTGGTAATGGGTGAGGAAGTCGCTAGCGGGGCTCGGGCGGGATGCGCGTAGAGCACAACTTTTGCAACAGGTCCAGTCTACGATCTGAACCCGGCCGGCGTCGTGGTGTCGATGCCTTGTTGGAGAATGAAGAGGTCAACCTTCTTGGCGTGGATCTCAGAGAGGAAATTGACCAGATGGGCAAGGGACCGGTCCAATCGATCCGGAGAGTAAGTCACGGTCCTAACCCGCTGTGGTCTTTTCCCCATGACGTGTGCTCTTTTTATTACTCATACGTAATATTAAAGACGCCTAGGCTTATTAGGGAAGTGTGTTTTCTCAACCTTTTCGTTCAGCGTCATCCCTGGTACTGCGATTGCACACAGGTTCCAATGTATGTACTTCTGTAGTTGGCAAAAACGGCAGGAGAGAACTATGAGAACAAAACTGGTTCGGACATGTCTCGTCCTCTCCATGTTGGGCTTCACCGCACCTTCACTTGCCGCATCTACGAAAGGACAGGACACTTCACGGCACTTGTATGACCGCGTGATGGAAGAATTTACGCATGGTGACTACGAAGCGGCACTGGCGGGGTTCAGACTGTTTATGGAAGTACACCGCCAATCCGCGTTAGCCGCAAATGCGCAATACTGGATCGGAGAATGCCAGTACCGCCTAGGCCGCTATCACGAGGCCCTCAATTCCTTCTACCACGTCCGTTCCTATAACCCCGTGAGCCCCAAACTGGCTGCCGCAGCGTTTAAGATTGGCCAAACCTACTCCAGGCTTGGCGAGTATCACAAAGCGCGCCTGATGTTTGACCGGGTCCTCGACCAATATTCGGAAGGCGCCGAAGCTCACCTGGCCCGCAAGGCGCTTAACGTCATGCCCCCTCAAAATTGACCCATCGGTTCACCGCAAGAGTTTACCAGCCACCCTCGGGTTCGGCGCATAAAGGCACACTGTACAACCCCTCCTACAAAGACACCGCTACGCCTGTGTGCGCAAAGATAATGTAGATGGCTCGAGTAGGATCGAGCGTTTCTTCGCTCAATTCACCACGTCATCATAAGCTTTCGATTGAGGGCACGTAGGAATTGACCCGTTTGCGGCAAGAGCATGCACTCGGCGCGGAGAGTCCTCAAACATCAATTTGCAGTACTATTCCGAGCAGCATTACGTACCTTGGCGACCAAAACGAGATATCGATGCACAAATGATCAACTTCTCAGCCCTGAGGAATACAGTGAAGCCGAAGGAGCGAACCGACCAATACAAGGTGCTTTCGGCACTTTTTGAGTTAAAAGCTTACTCGATATCGGGCTGCTGGGGTTCTACCCCACTTTTACGGACGGTTGAGTTAAGAGATTCTCTGTCTGTTGCTGCCATTCCAGTCTCTGCCGCTGCCGTGGATTGTGCCAGCGCTCGATGTGGTCGAAGATATCAGCCCGGGCCTCGGCTCGGGTCCGGTACTGTTGCCGGTTCACTCGTTCCCGCTTAAGCACACCGAAGAAGCTCTCCGCGTCGGCATTGTCCATACAACGCCCCACGGCACTCATGCTGTCGGTAATGTGATGGGCCGCCAAGAAGTGTGGGTACTCCTCGGAAGTGAATTGACAGCCCCGATCCGAGTGCAGGATAACCGGGGTGCGGTCAGGTTGCTGCCACAGGCCATAAGCACCGCCTGAACCACCAGTTGGCGATCCCGATGCGGACTCATCGACCAGCCCACTCCGAGCCCCGAATACAAATCCAGCACGACATAGAGGGACAACCAATGCTCGGCCGTCCGAATGTAGGTGATATCCGTGACCCATTTGGTGTTGGATGCCACCCGGTGGGGGCTACACTGCTCCCCAGCGTAGCGTCGGCGACACGTCGACAATCTTCGTGTCGGGCTCAGCCCGCTCTTTCGCGGGGCAATGAGATGCAACTGTAAACTCTTCAGAGAAGCTGTCGCTCCCAGCGATGCCCCTCCTTATGGCTATTGCGCCATATTTCATTAGCTCCTACAATCATAGACCACTCTAGCGAGGTCCTCATGTCCTTCTCGATTCGTCCCGATCGTCGCTTCCCCATCTGTTGGCCTGTGACCTATCACGCGGGGCTGCGTGAAGGTCATGGGCTTGTCTGGAATCTGTCGGTGAATGGGTGGCGTGTCTCCGGCGATGTGCCGCTGCGAGTCGGGCAGACCTGTCCCTTGACTGTTACCGTGCCGAATCAAGAAAGCCTCGTCGTGGCTGGGGTGACCGTGCGATGGGCCCGGGGCCAGGAGTATGGCGTGGAAACTGTCATGGTTGAGAAGCAGACACAGAGTCGGGTCAAGCACTGGGTCACACGGCTGGCACAGGAATTCGTTGAGAGCACCCCATGAGCGATCATCGTTCCATCGAAGAAGAAACCGTCTCCAACATGTGGGAGATTGTGGCTCTCGTGGAAGTTTTCGAACGAAGGGGACAATGATGCGACGAGAGCTACAGGAATATATGCGCGCAAGTGCCAAGCTGTTTGGATTGTCGGATGCAGAGGAAGCGCTGACTCGGGTGGAACGCGACGCCATTGTCTCCTTTGCACAAGAGCTCGAGAGAAAATTGCTTCGTCTCGTCAGCCGGGCGATGGGCCCTTGCGCTCTCCGCTCCCCAACACACCCTCTGATTGACTGCCCCGAAGGAGAAACCTACC
>JBBRRN010000288.1:0-5208 GCA_038200685.1 Nitrospirales bacterium | reverse complement strand
GAAGGCCGGCGTATTGGGAGGAATTCTTGTCAGCAAGCGTTCGGTTCGTAAGAAGAGCCTACTTTGATAGAGCCGTGAGGTGCCGCAGTGCGGGCACCCCACGCCATTGGTCGTGAATGCCTGGCACGGGTGCTGAGGCCAGCGGAGGAGTTATAAATCAGCTCATGAATACGACCGGTCAAGACGAAAATGCAGTGATGGCCCTGCATGGGAGAACCATCCTCCGCCCTGCCCTCGTATCGGATGATGCCAGCGCCGACCCGTCCTCGTGACGGACAGGCCAGATCCAGGCAAGACCGGCTCATGGCACTTCTCGTAACTTTGGAATGGTAACCTGTTTACGAGATTTGCCTGGCCCACTTTCTCATTGCACGCCGGGCTTTCACGCTTTAACGCAGACCTTCGGGTTGTGGCAACTCTTACCCCAAGTTTCGGTTCCGGGTCTGCATAACCTCGGTTGTCCGCAAGCGACCTTCATAACTCTGGAGAAGCATACTAACGAAATACGAGCGACCAACCACGAAACTTGCACTTAGCTCGTTGGGTTTCCTACTATTCGGTGTATATCTTTCTATGAGAGTGTCGAGAGTGGTGCCATTTGGCATTCCTTCACTGGTCATATTCAGAGCGGCTTTTCTTAACGTATCCTCGCTCTTTTGATTGCCCATTTGAGTCCGTAGCTGTACCAGCGCTTGCTGATAACTCGAGTAAAGAGCACCGGTCTGCTTCCATGCTTCATCCGAATCGTTTCCGTATAGCTCGCGGCAAATCGGCGCTATCTCCGGCATGGAACTAGGTTCCGAGCCTTTCTCGCTGTCTCCAAAATGCGCCGAGATATATTCGAAAAAGTCTACCGCGTTGACTCTTTCGTATGGGGCTTCCCGTAACGACCACGACGTATTGGTACGAGCGGAGACATCTGCCACGGAGCGGTTGCCAACAAGAGAGGGAGAAGCTAAGACAGGTGGGCGCTCCATGGTAGCAGAAGGAGTCGTAACAGGCAGCGGCTGGTCGCGAAGCTCTTTGTACGATGCGTCCTCGTCGGCCGAACCTTGAGTGCGATAAACCTCCTGCCAAACGAACAGCCAGAGACTACGCAGCTCGTGATCTACTTGGTCAAAGGATTTTCCGGCAAGGTGTTTCGTCTCCCAATTCTTTCGATGTTCGGTTCTCGCTTCCCGGGAAGGCGAGGCTGGTTCCTCTCGATGGATGCCATAAAAATCCTCTTCCTCTAAGGACCTTTCCTGAACATTGCCGCTTAGACATTCTTCGAGTATGGCTAAGAGTCGGGTGTAGTTTGGGTTTGGCATCACCGGCCGGGCTGTAACAATCCTCTTCATTGGGGAGTCGTTGGGCCGTAGGGTTTTCATCTCTTCATTCGTGGCGCGTTCCCGACGCTCAAGATCATCCAGGAAGTCCTCAAGTCTCTCTGTCATGGTTGCACGATCCATCGGTCCGACCTCTGCCTGGATGAGTTCGGCCTCGAGCCTGCGGAGACGACTAAGCTCCTCGCGGTCCTCCACAGAAACATCATCTGTGTTACTGAAGACTACATCAAAATGTGATCGGTCTGCTATGCGGTCCTCAAGATAGTTTCGCGCGCCCGCACGTCCCCCTTCGACATCGCCAAGCCGAAACATGTCCGCTAATGATCGTGCATGAGCTTCGCGCTCGCTGCCTTCTTCGCTACTTCGTTGCTCATCTTCGAAGTACACGACAAGATCGGTTTGCAGTTTGTCATTACGCCGTTCAAGGACCGCCTTGCCAAAATGTCCTGGATTTTCAACCCCCATATTGAGAGATTACGGACTGTAACATCCATTCCTGAATTCTTTCATTGCAGTAAGCTGAGAGTCTAGATTCGTGCTTCATGATGAATTGTTTGCAGAATACTGTTGCGGGTCAAATTGCGTAGGTTCTACGCAATTCGATGTTAACAAGTGATCGCGCACAACGCAAGGGCTAGAGCGGAAGCGGAGTTGGATTGAAACGTGATCGAGAGGAAGTACCACGAGAGCGTCACCATGGTGAGTCCATAGTAGCTCTCCGGCCGACATGTCTATTTGAGCGTCAAACGCAAAACGGCGTGAGGAGTGCCGCCGATGTGGCACTCCTCACGTGATCTAACCTCTGGTCACTCACGGGCACCATTCTGAACGGTCAAGCTTCAGTAGGAACCTCGTCTCTGAGAGGGGTAATCAGGGCTTTTTCGGCTTGGACGGACTCTGATCAGGCTTCGTCTCGGGTTTGCCTTTCGACGGGGGAGAGGGCACGCGTGCTGGCTTGGGTGCAGAAGGTGGGGTACTTGCAGCCCTATTCGTCGTAGGGGAACTGCCGGTGTCAGGGTGTCGCGGTCGCACCGGTGCTTGCTTGTCAGCGTTAGGGTCCGTGGTCCGTGCGTCCTTAGGTTTTGCGGGGCTAGATGGTTTGGACATGTCGGGATTCGGATGACGTTGTAGTCCGTCCCTGTGAGAAGGCTCTGACAGCGGGAGGTCTCTTTGTCGCTGATCGCGCCGCTGTACCGGATGAACCGTAGAACCCAAAAACAACGGGGCCGGTGGTCGCATGATGGGCGGCAAGGGCCGTCCCCGTAGCAGAACGATCTGACCCCTTGGTATCCGCCTCGGTGTAGGATGTACGAAAAGTGCCCTACCGTTGTTGGTCGAAGCCACCTGACTCACGCTCTGCAAAAAGAGCGCAGTCTGATGAAGGTACTGCGCAACGTCGAGCCGATTGGGAGAAGGGCCAAAGATATGCGTCTCAAAGGGCGTCAGCGACTCGCGTACAACGATTTCATCGAGAGGCACGGATACGTTGAGGACAGGATATGGCAGCCACGTTCGTGCGGAGATGACGCCGGTCGCCGGATCAGGTATCTGGCGAGCCATGTCAATCGCAGGATCTTCGGAGCACGATTCGACTCCATTATCGACGGACCGCCATACGTGTCGAAGTTGACACTCGCACGAATGCGAGGATGCTTCCGTGACGACCGCAGTATAATAGTCCGCCGTTAGACCCGTTTCACGGTAAGGGAGGGACCGATCGCCAATGAGAATCTCAAATTCCTGAGGGTCGACATCCGTGGACACCGAGACGCCATCGGAGGTGCCGATGTTGAGTTTCACTACCGCGTCATCATAGTCCACTTCCAGAACACGGGCGCTGACATTAGCTACTTTTGCAATCGTTGCGACCATCTTACCGAGTGCCATCCGTGCGCTGATGAGCGGAGATCGACTGACCGCGCGCCCTGCAGACTGTTGAAGGTTCACCAGTCTCGCGCTTCGCTCCTTACCCAGGGTTCTCTTTATTCGACGCCATCGATTCTTAGGATCTGGGTCAAAGATTGCATCCGCAAGTGCTGCATCGGAGGTAACCTCTGCCGTATAGTTCGCCCCAGCACGGGCAGCTTCGACATATTCCGTCTTCCGGCCGCTCTCGGTCTCCAGAAGCGAATAGTCGAGGGCGGTTTCGCAGGTATATTCCAGAGGAAGGTTACCTGCCAGGCGCTTCTTTTCATCGTCGAACCGTAAGATTCGCGCACTCAAGATGAGATCCGCCCCGTGCGGTTGGTCCACCAGTTCTATTGCCCGTACTTGTCGCAGGTATTTGGCGAGATCACTGCTAGTCATGAGACCCGTGCGTTCATGACCCGTAAACGATTCGATAAACAATCGCGCTGGCTTACGAACGACAAAGGCCGTTGTGCCCTCCCGCAGAAGCTCCGGTGGCCGTGCTAATTCAATCCACTTAACTCTGGTGCCGGAATAGCAGATGCGCAGGCCGCGGTCCATGTACGTATCGATGGTTCCGCCCTCGCCTGTCGAGTAGGTTGCCGCGCACGGTAGATCGTTAGCAACTTGAGGAGATCCGACGGCTTTTAAGACCGCATAATGGTCGGATCCTACCGAGATCCCGCCGATTGCTCCACCGATAGTCCTATCAATGCGCACACGTTCGACTACACCGCGTTGCTCGGTCGCCCGCGATGTCGCCAAATTGCGCATCCGTAAGGTCAGTCCCTTAGAAGGATACTCCCAAAGACTACTTCCGTCCATCTGCGGTGCTATGCGCTCGGCGTCGCCTATCTGCGATATTATGGACCGCTCGGAGTCTAGGACATGAACGTCATTTGCCATCTGCGTGTTGGTAAGCGCCACCAGGCGCAGGGCATCCACGCGGACTCGATTCGGTGCATACGGATCGACGCCGTACTTCTCCACGACTGCTTCCGCATCACCTGCAGGAAGCTTTGTTGTAACCAGGATTGGAACGGGTCCTGCGGAGAGGGCCTCCACCCTTAGGTGGCAAGTGAGTTCTCCTGATTCGGGAAGCTTCACCGGCGTTTCAATTAAAGCTGGCGAGTCGATAACGCTTCCAGGTGTTCCAGACACACTCAGATCAACCAGCTGCCGGTCCACCACAATGGGCGTCCGCTTATCCTGATAGATGACGGAGTGATATTCCGTCAACTGCTTGACGTTCGGCGATGCAGTCTTGGCGGAAGTACTGGCCGACGGCTGGGATAGGCGCGGCTGCATGCATCGTCCACGTAGCGCCAACCTTACGGTTTCAGGAGAGCCCAGCCCTCCTGGTGTCCGCGTCTGTGGGTTCGTTTTGACCTCCTGGACCTTAGTGCCCGTTGCCGCCTCCAAAAGCAGGCTGGCGTCACCATTGTCATGGATCTGCCATTCGTCCCGCTGGGAGGAAACGAGTGCCAATCCTACCGCGACCGGAAGCGGCCCTACCTTCTCAAGGGTTACGTTCCCGTTTCCATCGGTTTCCAGATTCGAAACCGTTCGATCGGTACCGGCAACGCTGTGTACCGTTGCGACGATCTTAAGGCCCGCAACAGGTTTCTGCTTCGGGTTGACAAATGACAGTGTTAGCGTCTGAAACGGAACCCTTGCGATGGTCGTTACGATTGTCTCTCGCATTGGCGGCCTTCCGGGTTTCGACCCCTTGCGCCACCGCACTGAGGCTGTTCTGGTCGTCGTTCCCGCAACGGGCATTTGCGCTATCCGTGCACGGTGTGTTGCTACCACCTCAGCGATACGCGCGCTCGCTACGTTCTGCCGGTTCACGGAATCCTGACGTGCAATGTTCACGGCTCGCATCGCCGTTCGCAATGCAAGGGAGCTCGGTTTTCCTTTCAAGGACGCGATCGAGACACCCTCATCAAAGACTTGTCCTCCTAGTCCTGCG
>JBBRRN010000287.1:0-5211 GCA_038200685.1 Nitrospirales bacterium | reverse complement strand
ATGCCGACCGGGCGGATACGAACACCAACCTGGGTGGCGGATGGAGCGGTGCTGATAGGCGATGCCGCCCATGCGATGAATCCCCATGCCTCGCAGGGGCGCATGCAGGCCATGGTTGATGCCATGGCGCTGGCCGATCTCTTGCCGGGTTGTCTGAGCGATCAGAACTATTCCGCCGAAAGATTGAAAGAGTTTGAACGAGCGAGGCGACCGCAAGTCACCATGCTGCAGCAATTAGCGGATCAACAAGTATTCTATTGGAATACAGATAATCCTGTGGTCGCGTTCCTGCGCGATCGTGTGTTTCAGACGCTGGATCGAAACGCGCGGCTTCGCTATCAGGTTCTGTCGACCACGGCGGGGCTGCGGACGATGCCGCCGTTTAATCTGATCGATCGTGTGATTGCCGCAGGGTTGCTTCCAGATATCCGCGCGCATGAGAGATCTCCACATCCGATGTCTTTATGAAAAACATGGGTGCGACTGAACGTGTGATCGAGGGATTACCGGATGAGACGCAGAAGCTACTACAGACCTATGTGAAGGAGGTCAAAGGGGCATTCGGGGATCAACTGGAAGGCCTGTTGCTCTATGGCAGCGCCGTCCGGGGAGAGTTTCTCCGGGGTCGGTCAAACCTGAACATCCTCCTTCTAGTCTCATCCTGCGACAGTGCCGTCCTGAAGCAGTACAGCGTGTTGCACCGTCGATGGAGTAAAGAACAGGTTGTGGTCCCCCTCTTTCTGATGGAAGAGGAATTGCGCATGTCGGCGGCGGTCTTTCCACTCGAGTTTCTGGAGATCCAGGAGTACCACCGCGTTCTCGACGGGCGCGATCCCTTCATTGGCTTTCACGTGAAGACGGATCGGCTGAGGGAGGCCGTGGTCCAGGGTTTTACCAGCCATATCGTACGGCTACGTCAGCGCTATGTCGATGGGGGTGGAAATGGCGAAGCCACGACGATTTTGCTGCCGCTCTCGATTACCTCAACGATTCCATTGCTGCGCGGAGTTCGACGTCTTCTCGGGCACCCCCCTCTCTCTCACTCAGATGCGGTGATCTCAGACGTCGGCGAGCAGTTGAACCTGGATCTGCAAGGCCTGCTAGACGCCTGGTTGCTCAAGCGAGGACAGATTTCTCCCGGCCCGCACGAGGTGGCTCCTCTCTTCGACCGGTATCTGCAGGCCACGATATTGGTCACTCGCGCTGTTGAGCAATTGCCTCAGTTGGAGCCACGATGACGAAGATCCTCAGTATGGCAATGCTGCTCTGCTTAGTCGTCTTTGAGGGGCTCGCCCAGGCTGCGATCTATGAACGTCCCAAGATCCAGTTGCCGGGGCCTCAAGGCTATGTGAGCGACCATGCGCAGGCGATCGATGGGGATTGGAAAGAGCGCATCCGGTCCGTCTGCCAGGATCTTGAGCGGAAGACCGGCGTGGAAATGGTGGTGGTGACCGTTCCGACTATCAAGCCGTTCGGGTCGGCCAACGAGTACGCGACGGCACTCTATGAAAAGTGGAGCATCGGATCGACGCAACAGGACCATGGCATCATGGTGCTGGTCGCAGTGCAGGAACGACAAGCTGCAATCACGCTGGGTCGGCAGATGTTGCCTGTGATTACTCCAGCGGTGGTGGATCAAGTTGGGCATACAAGCCTGCAGCCGTCGATTAAGTTGGGACATTTCGGCGAAGGCCTCTATCTCACAGTGGTGGCGCTGGCGTCACCCGCACAGGAAATACGTGTCGGAGATTTTTCGAGGAAACACTCTAAAGGCCTGGGGCTCGGGCTCGCCATCTTTTCAGGCATGAGTGCGTTCGCTTTCTTTTGGTGGATTAGCCGGCCGGACCTCCGGCATCCCTATAGACGAATTCAAAAAGGGGAGTATTGGGGAACAGGGCAGGGAGGCTTTGGGGGAAACTTCGGAGGGTTCGGAGGAGGTACGAATGGAGAAGGGTGGAAATAGTGGGTAGCCTGGGTGGCCCTTTTTGCTCCCGGAGCGCGCGCCCTCGGAAGGGCCTCGCTCGACGGGCGCAGTTAAGGGCCAACCCAGGCCACCCACCTGGAGAGAGAAAGGAGCGAGCTTGGAAGGAACATTGATAATGGTGCTCGCGGAACATGCACGCTCAGAAGGAGCTCGTTCGACGCGCGCAATCGAGGATCGACCAGACCGCGGTACCTTTGAGTGTAAACGGGCGAGCTTGGAGAGAAGGGAAAGGAGCCGCTAGACCGTCCTTGGATGCGCATAGTGGAAATCACACCAGTCACCTCGCTGAATATGCAGAGGGGGCAGATCGCTTCTCCCCCTACTAATGTCCAATAGTTACCTTCTGTGGAATCTTGTATGTTTCCAAAACATACGTGCTCCCGGGAGGTGACTGTGGTGGGATTTGGAATTGTGTTGGGCTACATGGGGTTGCTCTATTTCGGCGCGATCATCTCCCCGGAAGTCGGTCTTGCCGGACACCTTCTGGTACAGGTACCCGGCAGTCTTTTGGAATGGGCTCATGCGCCGGGATATGGAATTTTGGCTATCATGCTGACTCGTGGATTGCAGAGTCGTGCATGGCCACAGGCGTATGCGCTCCCCGTTGCCGCCGCTGCGGCTTTCGTTTTCGGTCTTTGGACTGAAGTGTTTCAGGGATCAGTTCAAGGCAGAGGAGCGAGCGTCGACGATCTGGTGACGGATGCAATAGGAATTGGACTTGCGATGCTATTGATACTCTCCGAAACAGTACGAAGCAGGATCGCGGCGATCTGTTCCTGTTGTCAGCGCCGCTACCGGTCCTCTTTCTAGCACGCGATGCCTGGCGCTGGAAGAGGGGCAATCCTCATGGTATGCAACCTGACTGTACTCTCTCGTGCGATTGAACCAGGCAGTACTGGAAATAGGGTGCGCGAGAGGGTTCATCAGGGGCGAGGGGTGGATATCCAGATTTGGATGATGGGTGTCGCATCGGCGCTTGCGCCGGAGTGCGAAAGCCCATAGAGATCCTCAATCGTGCGCAAGATATTGTATTGGGTAACACGTTGTCCGTATCGACCGGCCTGCACCATGGGTCTGACGAAGAGCGTTGCGATCCGGTTATTCTCTTCCCGTTATCTTCGTCCCACGTCACGATCAATAGGCTATTGTGTTGCTGCGCCCATTGGACGTAGGCATCCAGGTGTGTCTGGAGCCAGCGGTCACCGCTCTGAATCATCTCTGAATTGTTTCCACTGTGCATACCGTTCAGTTGATTTGGCACAACGATGCTTACCGTAGGGAGCGCGCTGTACTCCGCCTGAAAATTCGTCATGGGTAGATTGGTCGTCGCGGGTAGCCCATTGGCGGCACTGTCCTGCCAATTTCACCCACGGATTATGCTTACGGGCATACGGCTCCGCACTACACATGAGAGCGCCGATTGCAGGCAAGTCTTCTGAATATCCGGCAAAGGTCAAACCCTTCGCCAGCAGGGCGTGTCCAAGATTGGGTGTTGTGAAGGTTTGCGAGCAGGAGTTATCAGTGATACCTTGGGTCGATCCAGAAAATAGCGCTAAATAGTTCGGTTGGCTGGGATGAGTGAGACCGAAGGACTGTGTGAAGAGGGCTCCCTGAGTCGCCAGTCTGTTGGTATAGGGCGCATCGGGCGAATTGATAATCTGGCTATAGGCGTGATTCTCTTCAATCACGAGAACGATGTGATCTGGTCTGGGAAGAGGGGAGCTGTTATCGCCATGAGCTAATTCTATAGAGAGGATGCTGGCAGCCACCGCCAAAGGCACGGCTATCGTTCTGAAGATACGTGTTCTTAGCCTGTTGAAGCTGTCACTGTTGCTCTTGCTGATTTCCTGCGAAGAATACGACACTATTGTCAGCCTAGGTCTCCGTTGATTGATCGAGGCAATCGATAAGATATCGAGCTCGCGCGGGCACATCAGCGGCGATTTGTTGGGTCTGGCAGGGAGGGATATCTTCCTTCAGCCGTCTCAAAAGTCTGGGGAATTTCATAGTGGGAGGCACTTCACATATCCATAGATGCGTGCCGGACTCTAGCTCCTCCATGTATCGTTGGACGCGAAACCCAGGGTGCTCCATGAAGTAAGCCGATAAGAATCCTCCGATGGCCTGGCTCACCCAGGGATGCGCGGTGGCATAGCGATAACTGATCCGAAGTTCGACCACCTGTACTGATTCGTGCTCATCCATCGTGATGTGAGAGTATAGCGTGTTTCGGGTGGTAAAGCCGCCATAGAATGTTGACGTATGAGACGGCATAGGAAAACCGGTGTTTGATATGTCGGTTTTTTTGATTGATCGACACGTGGCTCATGCACCAAATCACCCAGATCAACAATACACATTCGATCAACTAGATTGAGGACAGATGAAGATTGCCATTATTGGCGGAGGACCGGCCGGGCTCATGGCCGCAGAGGCGGCGAGTGCCGTCGGTGCGCAGGTCGATCTCTATGACGCCATGGCGTCGGTCGGCCGTAAGTTTCTTCTGGCGGGCAAAGGCGGCCTGAATCTGACACATTCGGAACCGTCTGAGAAATTTCTCGCGCGCTATGGGACACGTCGCGTGCAGATCGAGCCGCTGCTGGCATCGCTCGGGCCTGATGCGCTCCGAGCCTGGGCCCGTGGACTCGGCATCAACACATTTGTGGGCTCTTCCGGGCGAGTGTTTCCCAAGGATCTCAAGGCCGCGCCGCTATTGCGCGCGTGGCTCCGCCGGTTGCGCCAGACCGGTGTGCGGTTCCACATGCGTCATCGGTGGTCCGGCTGGAACGAGCAGGGGGCTCTGCGTTTGGCCACGCCGAAGGGAGGCCTCTCTGTCCAGGCCGATGCAGTGGTACTGGCGCTTGGAGGAGGCAGTTGGCCGAAGCTCGGGTCCGATGGAGGATGGGTGCCGCTACTGGCAGAGCGTGGGATTCACATCGCGCCGTTGCAGCCTGCGAACTGCGGCTTCGACGTGGGCTGGAGCGAGCATTTTCGAACGAAGTTTGCTGGACACCCGGTTAAGTCCGTGGCCATTGTGATGCGGAACGATACCGGTGACGAGTCCTGGCATCCAGGGGAATTCGTGATCACGGAGACGGGTGTGGAAGGCGGCGTGATGTACGTGGTGTCTGCCTCTCTTCGCGACGAGATCCTGGCCAAGGGAGTGGCCACGTTACGCCTCGACCTGGCGCCTGACCGAGACGTGCCGCGCCTGACTCACGACTTAT
>JBBRRN010000286.1:0-5214 GCA_038200685.1 Nitrospirales bacterium | reverse complement strand
TGAAGCCGACAAGTTCATTCAGGCTATGGAGAAAGAGCCGGCCTGATCCGACCACTCGACACACCACGTCCTATAAGGAGATCCTTATGCGCTGGGAAGGACAACGAGAAAGCGGCAATGTCGAAGATCGTCGAGGCATGGGGCCGGCCAGGATTGGCGGAGGGCTTGGAATAGGCGGCATCGTGCTGGTGCTCGCCGTCAGTTATTTCACCGGCATCAATCCTTTGACCCTCCTCAACATGCTCAATGGTGTCCAGAGCATGCCGGACTCATCGGCGCCCTCCGAGCCGGCGCCGACCGGATCGCCCAACGACCAACTGGGGAAATTCGCCGCAGTGGTCCTCGCCGACACGGAAACTACCTGGAAGCAACTCCTTGGGCCACGATATGAAGATCCTCGACTCGTCCTCTTCACCGGCGCAGTCCAATCTGCGTGCGGAACCGCGTCGTCGGCTGTCGGTCCCTTCTACTGCCCCGGCGATCACAAAGTCTACCTCGACCTCTCCTTCTTCAACGTCATGGCCCAGCGACTCGGCGCAGCCGGCGACTTTGCCCAGGCCTATGTGATTGCGCATGAAGTCGGCCATCATGTACAAAATCTCATGGGCACTGCGGAGAAGGTGACGCGCCTCCAGCGCCAGGCCTCTGAACGAGAGAGGAATGCCTTGTCGGTGCAAATGGAGTTGCAGGCCGATTGTTTCGCCGGTGTCTGGGGCCACCACGCCAAGCGTGAGCGGAACCTGATCGAGCCAGGCGATTTCGAAGCAGGGCTTCGAGCGGCAGCGGCGATCGGTGATGATCAAATCCAGAAAACATCCAGCGGGTCTGTTAGGCCAGAAAGCTGGACTCATGGATCGTCTGAGCAACGGACGACATGGCTCCGCAAAGGATTGGAGACAGGCGACCCCAAGGCCTGCGATACCTTTGCGAACAACCGGCTCTAGCAGGATGCTGAAAATGTCCGCCAGCAGCGTTCTCGCATCGTTCAGACCCTCAACGTACCTCAGAGGGTACGCCTCGGCCCTTCACTCGCTGCGGCCTTGCTGAACGGCAATTTTGAGCATCCTGCTGATTATTCGACACTACGACCGTACGTGTTAGACAACATCGAGTCGTGCAAAAATCGAGTTATTCAGCAAACTCTAGACCGCTTCATTATATGGACATAGACCACTATCAGGAGCCGCCACACGAATCGGCCTCTCAGGGAATATGGGCAGCGCTTCTTGCCGAAGCGCCCTGGAATGCAAAATCCGTCATCGCCGCCGGGATTGCAACCGTCGGAGGCCTCACCTCATGGGCAGCTCATTGGTCATCGCCTGCCGTGGCAGGCATCGGGGGCAGCTACCTGGCAGGGTTTTTCATTGGCTGGGCCTCCCGGAGATTTCTGAAAATGGCTGCGCTGCTCACCGGTGCGCTACTAGCCGGTATCGCCGTATTGGAAGAGACCGGCTGGATCAATATCGACTGGACGTCCGTGGAAACACAAATCCATCACGCCATTTCAGCCGCACATCGGGAAGCTGAAGGGCTCAAACACCTCCTCTCCGGGTATCTCCCGTCAACGGGAGCATGGGCAGTCGGCATGTTTTTCGGATTTAGGAAAAAGTAACCATGTCCGGCGGTCAGAAAGGCCCAGGCCAAAACCTTGCCATCTCGCGGTAATTCAGGAAACAGGAATGCGGCCCCGCGAAGCACACGACAGGGAATGTTTAAGTTCAACAACACGACGGGAGACCCGCGATTGAGGGCCAGAGGATCCTCGACGAAGGTCGGAGGGTCTCGATCCAGAAGCGACGCGTGGAGGTTGGCTCCAACGTTTCACATTGTATCGGCTGGAAATCGAACACCCTCAGTGCGGTAAACTCTGCCCTGGCAACGCTTGATACCACCCATTGGCTTGGACCAATGATACCGAGCAGTCGAACAACGCACTGAGGTTGGTTTCTGTGAGAATCGCGCGTTTCTTCCCATCCTGTAGAATTTTTCCCTGCTTCAAGAGCACCACACGCTCTATTTCAGGAGGAATCTCGTGAATGTGGTGGGTCACCAGCAACAGCGTTTTCCCTTTGCGCATATGCGCCCGCACCAGATCCAAGTAATGAAACGTCGCCGTCAGATCAAGTCCGCTCGTGGGTTCATCCAGCACCAACGCAATCGGGTCATGCACCAACGCACGCGCCAGCAAGCAACGCCGCTGTTCGCCGGTCGACATCTCGGAAAATTTCCTGTCGGTCAAGAACCCGACACCGAGTTCTTCCATCACGACACGGGCCCGAGCAATCTGGGCATCGGCAAAGTCTTGGTGACCGTATGTCCCAATGCTCGCATAATAGCCTGACAGTACGACTTTCAGCCCGGTCACATGTTCCATGTACTGATGCTGAAGATCGTGCGACACCATACCCAATCGTTTACGCACATCCCAGACGTTCCACTGCGCTTCGCCGAACACACGAATGGATGTCTCATCCTTGGGAAGGCAATGCACTTCACCGGACAGCAGTTTGAGGATCGTCGACTTGCCAGCACCATTGGGGCCAAGGATCGCGGTGTGAGCCCCTGCTGCAAGCATGAAGGACAGGTCATCGAACACGCAGGTGTCACCCCGATAGACTGTCGCGTTCTTGATATCGAGGATTGGATGTGAACTAACCGGACAGACCGCCTGCGCGACGATCCCGCCGACCGCCTGACCAGCACGGCGCGACTGTTCGAGGCCGGCACGAGCCAGAGCATCCACACGTTCGTTGTCCGGGTGACCCGCATGTCCTTTGACCCAGCGCCATTCAAGCGTGTGACCTGCAGCCAGGGCATCGAGGCGACGCCACAAATCCTCATTCTTGACGGACTCCTTAGTGGAAGTTTTCCAGCCTCGTTTCTTCCAGCTATGTATCCATTCGCTAATGCCTTTTTGCACATACTGAGAATCGGTGTAGACATGCGCTTCCACAGGCTGAGTAAGCGACTGCAACGCCTCAATGACCGCGAGCAGCTCCATGCGGTTGTTCGTGGTTGCTGGCTCCCCACCGCACAGTTCCGTTTCGACCTTGCCGCTACGCAGCAAGGCGCCCCAACCCCCAGGCCCCGGATTCCCGCTACAGGCCCCATCTGTATAGATTTCCATCATTCGTCTACTCTCCTCGTGAAACATCACAGTGCCTTGACACAGGCCCGTTACCTTAGGGACAGAAAATATGTATGCGCACCGAGATTACGCTTCGGCAGGATCCGGATTGATCTTCGAGGTGGGCTTCTTGCTCGTAGAGGAGACCCTCTTCTTCGAAGAACCAGCAATCTTTGGTGTCGCCGTCTTCACATCAGCATTCTGAGCACGATGGAGCAGGGCATGGTCCATCAGCACCAGCGCCATCATGGCTTCGGCAATCGGCGTGGCTCTGATACCGACACAGGGATCATGGCGGCCATTCGTCTCGACGGTCACCGGCTCACCTTGCTTATCGATGGATCTACGGGGTACACGGATACTCGAAGTCGGTTTGATCCCGATCGTGACGACGATATCCTGCCCGGTTGAAATGCCGCCAAGAATTCCGCCGGCATGATTGGTCACAAAACCATCA
Source organism: Nitrospirales bacterium (assembly GCA_038200685.1). Taxonomy (GTDB): domain Bacteria; phylum Nitrospirota; class Nitrospiria; order Nitrospirales; family Nitrospiraceae; genus Palsa-1315. The sequence continues at coordinate 1,630 of JBBRRN010000286.1, read as the reverse complement.
GGAGTCAGCTCGTCCCCATGCTCTGAACCACGCTGGGTGACTGAGGCAAAGCCTGACCCTATCTCGACGGCTTTGACTGCATTGATACTCATCATCGCGCCGGCTAAGTCGGCATCGAGCTTCGCGTAGACGGGACCACCCCATCCCACCGGCACCGATTCGGCCACCGTGGTAATCTTCGCACCGACCGAATCGCCAGCTTTCCGCAACTCATCCATGAAGGATTCGAGCTTCGGCACGATCTCGGAATTCGCTGAGAAAAACGGATTCTTGCTAATCTCGCCCCAGCTCTTAAACGGTGCTTCGATTGGACCAAGTTGGCTCATGTACCCCCGAATCACGACACCATACTTTTCATGAAGCCATTTCTTCGCGATCGCTGCGGCAGCCACTCGCACCGCCGTTTCACGCGCTGAGGCGCGCCCGCCACCGCGATGGTCGCGAATACCATATTTCTGCCAATAGGTGTAGTCCGCGTGGCCTGGGCGGAACGTATCGATCAGATTACCGTAATCCCTACTTCGGGCGTCTTCGTTCCGGATGAGGAGCGCGATCGGCGTGCCGGTGGTCTTACCTTCGAAAACACCGGAGAGGATTTCAACGGTGTCGGATTCCTGCCGCTGCGTGACGTGGCGTGACGTGCCTGGCTTGCGCCGGTCAAGATCGTGCTGAATGTCATCGACGGAGAGGGCCAGGCCTGGCGGACAACCATCCACGACACAACCAATCGCAGGCCCATGGCTCTCGCCGAATGACGTGATGGTAAAAATGTGACCGAACGAATTGCCTGCCATGGGGCGGATGACTCCTCCCTACTCGACAAGGTCCAGCTTGATGCGCAATTCTTTTAGCTGATCGGCGCCGGCAGAAGACGGCGCATCGGTCAGCGGACATTGTGCCCGTTGCGTTTTCGGGAACGCAATCACGTCACGGATCGACTCAGTATCCCCCAATAACATAATGAGCCGATCGAGCCCGAACGCGATGCCGCCGTGGGGAGGCGCCCCATATTCTAGCGCGTCGAGCAAGAACCCAAACTTCGCCTGCGCTTGCTCCTTGTTGATGCCGAGCAGATCAAGAATCCGCAGCTGAATCTCGCTCCGATGGTTGCGGATACTCCCGCCGCCGATTTCGCTTCCATTCAGCACCATATCATAGGCCTTCGCTCGCACTTTAAGCGGCTCAGAATCCAAGAACACCACATCCTCGTCCATCGGTGCGGCAAAAGGATTGTGCATAAAGATATACCGCTTCTCTTCGGGCGAATAGTCCAGCAAAGGGAACTCCATGACCCACAGCGGCTTCCAGGCAGTCGTGTCGATCAGCTTCAGCTCCTCACCTAACAGCAACCGGATGCGGCCCAACACATCGTGGACCACAGCAGCTTTGTCGGCGCCGAAGAGGACGAGGTCGCCCGGCTCAGCCTCAGGGAGAGCCGATGCAAAGGCCTTGGCATCCAGGAACTTGGCGATCACAGATTCGAGCTGCCCCTCTGTGGTAATCTTCAACCAGGCCAGCCCTTTCGCACCAAAACTCTTGGCCATTTCACCGAGCGCATCGATTCGGCTTCGCGGCGTGGCCGATCCAGCCTTCACAATCAGCGCCTTCACGATCCCACCCTTGGTCGCCG
>JBBRRN010000285.1:0-5231 GCA_038200685.1 Nitrospirales bacterium | reverse complement strand
CTAGGCCTGTCAAGCCGGCTACTCCATATCTATCTAGATGCAAGTTAACTTGATATCTACAGATATTCACGGAATCTCCTTGGATAAAGATCTCGGGAAGGCGGATACTCAAGGTTGCCGTTGCGGGTGTAGTCCGGTTCGACCTTTGAGGGACCTACCGGTTGCGGCTGGCTGGTGTTGCCAGCACCGGGTGCCAATTTTCACACGATGGCGGCAGGGGTCAGTCTCGAACTGGCAACGAACGAATTAGCAATCCGCTGTCTACCGCTTGAATTAACCCACTGTCCATCCTCACATTCATTTCCGCCACACTTCCATTACAAATGAATTTCCAATAAATATATGCCATGTTATAAATAAATGAATATTGACATTTATAATACTGTTAAGTATTATTTAAAGCATGGACACCAAAGATTTTCAATACTGGTCGAAATATTTGTCTGAGCGATTGGAAGGCTCGAAGGTTCGTGAATTTATTGTTTTTAACATCGCTAGCCATCCGAGAGATATTGCTCGTGAGACAGCTGCAAAGTTTAGAATTTCACGAGTCTCTGTGGGGCGATATCTGAAAGAGTTAGTCGATGAAGGAATATTAACGGCGACTGGAGCAACAAAGGCTCGAATTTATGAGCTGAAAACAATTGCAGATTATGTTGAGCGAATAGATGTCACTCCTAACCTAGAAGAAGATGAGGTGTGGCTAGAGAAGATTTATCCGTTCGTGAAAGATGTACCGGTAAATGTCCAGGCTATATGTAACTGGGGTTTTACGGAGATGCTCAACAATGTTATCGATCACTCTGAATCCTCCAAGGTCTTGATTTCATGTGTTAGGACGGCTGCGACCATCGAGTTGACCGTATGGGATGATGGAGTCGGAATTTTTAACAAGATTCAACAAAAATTCGGACTTAACGATCCTCGACATGCGCTTCTTGAACTGTCTAAAGGGAAACTGACCACTGATGAAAGTAAGCATACAGGGTATGGAATTTTCTTTACCTCAAGAGCGTTTGACAAGTTTGGCATATCGTCTGGACAGCTATATTTTTGCAGGCTGAATAAGCAAGCGGATTGGTTTATTGAGACTGATGACATCACGGAGATGCCAGGGACGCACATTCAAATGACAATTACCGCAAACGCTCGGCAGACCATGCAAGAGATTTTCGACACATATGTTTCTGAATTTGACCAGGGAGGATTTACTGCGACCCATGTTCCGTTAAAGTTAGCCAAGTATGAAGGGGAGCAGTTAGTATCACGGTCACAGGCAAAGAGGCTCTTGGTTCGCGTAGATAAATTCAAGGAAGTGCTTCTGGACTTTCAGGGGATAACTATGATCGGCCAGGCCTTTGCCGATGAAATTTTCCGAGTTTTCCAGAAGGAGCATCCTGCCATTCGCATGCTGTGTATTAATGCCAATGCGGGCATCGAACGGATGATTACTCTAGCTAGACATCCTTCAGGTGTACCAACCACACCAATATCTTCCTAGCCAGAACAGGGACCCTCTCCTGTAATGATACAATTTTAAAATAGTCCACTGCCGCGCCGGCACCTCTGCTTATTATAGGATTCGTGGAAAAGATCCTGTATACTGCAGCAAATATTTCAGGAGACATCGGCGTTCGTTCCGAGCGATAGCACCATGGTCACGCAATTACTCAACCAAATCTTCGGCAGTAAAAACGATCGTGAAATCAAGGCAATCCGCCCGATTGTGGAGCAGGTTAATGGCCTGGAGTCCGGTCTGACTCCACTATCCGACCAGGCCCTCGCGGACAAGACCCAGGAATTTAAGAAGCGTGTCGGAGCCGGGGAGACCCTGGACAATATCCTGGCCGAGGCCTTTGCGGTCTGCCGTGAGATGTCCCGCCGTAAGCTGAACATGCGCCATTTCGATGTGCAGTTGATCGGCGGCATGATCCTGCATAAGGGCCGCATCGCTGAAATGAAGACCGGCGAAGGGAAAACCCTGATGGCCACGCTACCGGTGTATCTGAATGCCCTTGAAGGCAAAGGCGTACATCTCATCACGGTAAACGACTACCTTGCCAAGCGCGATGCGCAGTGGATGGGCGTGCTGTATCACGCGCTGGGCCTCTCGGTGGGCATTATTCAGCATGATGCTTCATTTTTCTTCGATCCGGCCTATGACGCCTCCGACAAGCGTCTCCAGTCTCTCCGTCCCTGCACGAGGCCTGAAGCCTATCGGGCCGATATTACGTATGGCACCAACAACGAGTATGGGTTCGATTATCTCCGGGACAACCTGGTCGCCACAGACTTAGCCCAGTGCGTGCAGCGCGAATTGAATTACGCCATCGTGGACGAAGTCGATAGTATCCTCATCGACGAGGCTCGTACGCCGTTGATTATCTCCGGTCCGACGGACGAGACAACCGATCTCTACTACCGCATCAACGCGATCATCCCGCAGCTGAAACCGGAGCAGGACTACACAGTCGAAGAAAAAACGAAGACCGCGTCGTTGACCGAAGACGGTAACGTCCGGGTCGAGAAATTGCTCGGCGTGGACAATCTCTACGATCCCGACCATATGAATCTCGTCCATCACGTTGTCAAGGGGCTCCAAGCCTATAGCCTCTACAAACGAGACGTGGACTATGTCGTGAAAGAGGGCGAAGTCATCATCGTAGATGAATTTACCGGACGGCTCATGCCGGGACGCCGCTGGAGCGATGGACTACACCAGGCCGTTGAGGCTAAAGAAGGCGTGAAGATCGCGAACGAGAATCAAACGCTGGCGTCGGTCACCTTCCAGAACTATTTCCGGATGTACAAGAAGCTTAGCGGCATGACCGGCACGGCGGACACGGAAGCGGCGGAGTTCGCCAAGATCTACAATCTGGACGTCAACGTGGTGCCGACCAATCGCAAGATGATCCGATTGGATTATGCGGATGTCGTCTATCGTACCGAGAAAGAAAAGTTCACCGCGATCGTCGAAGATATCAAGGAATGCCACGAACGTGGCCAGCCCGTCTTAGTCGGCACGATTTCCATCGAAAAATCAGAACGGCTCGCCGGCTACTTGAGCCGGACCGGCGTCAAGCACAACGTCCTCAACGCGAAGCAGCATGAGCGCGAAGCCGAGATCATCGCCCAAGCCGGACGCAAGGGCGCGGTGACCATCGCCACGAACATGGCGGGCCGCGGCACCGACATTCTCCTGGGAGGCAGTCCCGATTTCATGTACAAACAGATTCTGTACCGGGAAGAAGACCTGCCTGATGCGCGCAAGCTGGAGATCTTCGAACAGATTCGAGCCGACTGCGAGAAAGATAAACAAGAGGTCATTGCGGCGGGTGGACTCCATATTCTCGGGACCGAACGTCACGAAAGCCGCCGGATCGACAACCAGCTCCGAGGCCGCGCCGGCCGTCAGGGCGATCCTGGTTCGTCGCGTTTCTATTTATCGTTGGAAGACGACCTGATGCGTATCTTCGCTTCCGAGCGGGTCTCTCAACTGATGCTCAAACTTGGCATGGAAGAAGGCGTCCCCATTGAGCATGGCATGGTTACCCGGGCCATCGCCAACGCTCAGAAGAAGGTTGAGGCCCACCACTTCGAAATCCGGAAACAGTTGCTGGAGTACGACGATGTCATGAACAAGCAGCGCGAGGTGATTTATCAGCACCGTCGTGCCGTCTTGGGCGGATCGAATCTGAAAGACGATCTTCGCGGCATGATCGACGGTCTGGTGGAGTCCGCGCTGAACATCTATTGCCCGGCTGAACAGTATTCCGAAGAATGGGATATTAAAGGGCTCACTGAACTCATGCATGGCCAGTTCAATTTAGATATCGCCCAAGGCAAGAGCGACGGCGGCGAGGCGCTCCGCACCATAGGGCGCGACGCGTTGCTCGAAGATCTACGCATACAGGTGCGCGAGGCCTATGACCGGAGAGAGCAGGATCTGAGCCCGGACTTGATGCGCTTCCTGGAGAAGACGTTTATGCTCCAGGTCATCGACCACCACTGGAAAGACCACTTATTGGGGATGGATCACCTGCGGGACGGGATCGGATTGCGCGGCTACGGTCAAAAAGATCCGCTCATTGAGTACAAGCGCGAAGGCTACGATCTCTTTGCCGGTATGATGGAACGGGTGAAGTCCGATACGCTCGATCGGCTCTTTCATGTTCAGGCTGTGCGGCATGAAGAACAATCCACCGCCGCATCAGCGCCTCCCCCACCCTCCGTTATCTCACGCCCTCTCCCCCCACTTATCCTCAATCGTGGAGAAGAATCAGTCGCACCTCAGACTGTTCAACACAGCGACGACAAAGTCGGCCGCAACGACCCCTGCCCCTGCGGCAGCGGGAAAAAATACAAGAAGTGCCACGGAACGTAAAGGGGCTCGCTGCGCCTCCCATTTTCCCTCTCCCGCATGGCAATTTCACCATTCTCCATCTCACCACTGCGTAGCGTCGAAACTCGTTCCGTCCCATGCGACTCATGAACGGAACATCGGACATCGACACTACTCGCTTTCAGCGAGCCGCAGTGGCTTCGACAGAACGGCGCCCAAATTGCCGTGCAGGTCGTTAAGGCGGCGCAGCAAGCTTAGGTAGAGGATAGAAAGAAGACGGATCGCAACGACATGATGATCGTGGGATCTGCTATGTCAAATACCTCAGTCCACATCCCTTCCAGTCGAGCCGGAGGCTCTTCGTAGCGCCGGATCGGTGATTGCAGCAGGATCGTTCATGAATCATGCTGTTCGCTAAAATCTGGGCTCGAGGCTCTGCGGTTCGCGTTCATCCGTTTATGATTCCAGGTCTATTCCGTGTTTGCTGAAGTAGCTCTGATCGCTTCCCCGAGGTGAATTGCGGATGAAAAAGGCCGCAGCTTGAGCGCGTCGGGTCACCTTCAGCTTCTGAAAAATAAACCGGACATAGTTCTTCACGGTCTTATCGCTCAACTCGAGCGATAGGCCGATCTCCTTGTTTGTTTTTCCTTCGGCTACGAGCGCAAGAACACGCTGCTGCTGAGTGGAGAGGGTCGTCCGCTGGGGCTCGGATGTCTCCTCTTTCTGCAACCGCATGCGGGCCAAGAGCGGCTGAGTAATGGCCGGATCAAGGATCGATTGCCCCTGAGCGACGGCATGAATGGCTCGCAGCAACCCCTCGACATTCACTTCTTTCAACAGATAGCCGGACGCCCCTCCAACAATCGCGGCGAGCACCGCCTCATTGTCT
>JBBRRN010000284.1:0-5238 GCA_038200685.1 Nitrospirales bacterium | reverse complement strand
CCCACACCACGCCGGCTCAACGGCGGAAATTGCAACTGGGCCAGGGCAAGCGCCTGGCCGAACCAATTCCAGCTTGCGCGAGAATCATGGAGCAGACCGACGAGGTGCTGTCGGACGCGCTGAAATATACGCGGACGCTCGTCGCCGAACTCAGTCCCCCGGTGCTGCGCGAACACGGGCTGGCTGGCGGGTTGAGATGGCTCGCCGAGTATATGAAACGGCATGACATGACCGTCACCGTGCGGATTCCCGAATCGGAGGATGTGAATCTTCCTGAAGACCAAGCGGTCCTTCTCTTTCAATCCGTTCGTGAACTGCTGATCAATGCCTCCAAGCATGCCGAATCGAATGAGGCCATGGTGACGCTGGAACAGACTGAAGACGAACTGCGTATTCAGGTGAGGGATCACGGGTCTGGCTTCGAACAGGCTGCTGATGATTCTCATGCTTCCACGTCTCTCTTCTCCAAATTCGGACTTTTCAGCATCCGCGAACGCATGAAAGCGCTCGGCGGGCGGTTCGACCTGCAATCGGCACCGGGAAAGGGAACAATGGCGACACTGAGGCTGCCGCTCGTAGCCCATGGCGAGGGGTTCGTGGCGAATGGTAAGCGGCCCGCAAGTGGCAAGCAGAAGAGTAAGACGCCACCGCGCACTGAGCATGTCAGCCATCAGTTATCAGCTCCACCTCTAGCCACTCACCACTCATCATGCATCCGCGTGCTGTTGGTAGACGATCATGCCATGGTGCGGCAGGGATTACGGAGCGTATTGGAATCCTACTCTGATGTCAGCGTGGTCGGCGAGGCCACAAACGGGAAAGAAGCGGTGGCGAATGCCGCTGCACTGCGACCTTCTATTGTGCTGATGGATATCAACATGCCGAATATGAACGGAATAGACGCGACGGCGGAGATCAAGCAGAAGTGGCCCAATATCCCCGTGATTGGATTGTCAGTGAACGCCGACGGCGACAATCAAGCGGCCATGATATCTGCCGGCGCGGCCTTTCTGCTGACGAAGGAAGCTGCGGTGGACGAGCTGTACAAAACAATTCAGGAAGTACTGAGGGTAAAGTAGAGAGCCGGGATAGCGCGCTTACCCAGCCCTTGCTTCCATAGGCTACCACTTGCGCCCCACCGCCGGACTCCCGTGAGGCCGACTTAGCAGCTTGCCCTCTGCCCTGGCACCGCTTCCAAAGACACTTCTGCCATGCTCAACCATCGCGTGACATCCCCTCATGGACGTGACTAGCACGCCAAGAGATCCCATGCAGATTGGGATAATCAGCATTATGTCCATCTTTTGTCCAGCTTGCTCATGACATCCTCTCTTTCATCTTAACCACCGCTCGGCATTTTCCTCTCACCCTCCTTGTATTGTGTGAACGTTACATGCTCGCTCGAGTTCCAGATGCGATCGATCCATTCGATGTTCCTGTTGTTCGACGTACGCTACCATCATGGATGAGCATGAGCATCGCTAGGGTTTTTCCCAGTTAAGGTCTTAGGTATAGGCATGTAATATCCCTCAATGGGAGTGTTCAAAGAAGTCAGAGGCGTCATAAGCCCCTGCGAAGCACTTCTTGCGAGTCTAGAGCATCAGAGCTTCAGCGACCATGAATACGAGACGATTAATGACCTAACCCAAAGAATTGAAAAGGAAGCCATTCTCCATCAATTCCATTACTGTGCGCCTGCTCTGAAACGACCCACTAATCTGATAGCGGTAAGGACCAGGAAATCCGATCATGGAAGTTTGTAAAGAAGTAAGAGACCTCATATGCGCCGCCGGAATACTGCTCGATTCTCTTCATGAAAGGCATGGCTTCAGCGACGCGGAATATGAGGTAATTAGCGCCTTGTCCCGTAAAATCGAGATAGAAGTCTTTCTTTACCGGCTCGAACACTATAAGCCCTCCTCTGAAACTGTCCCCTAAACTTCCACCGGCGTGTTCTCAGGGATGGGACTGACCAGCAAGGCATATCTTGAATATGAGCTTGCCGTTCAGCTCGTGTCGGAGGTGAATGAAGACTTCCAGTGGCGTGGCACAGTCGAGACATTTTTGTGGACGCGTGTTCAACCGGTGGGCAATGGCGTTCAACTCCCATTGGGTGCGGATAGGTCTGTGCCTTGGGGTAGGTACTGGCGCAGGACATTCGTGTTTTCGTTGGCCCCGCGTTGACCAGGGACTGTACGGATACCGCAAAGAAGATCTGGATCGCAAACCGCTGGGCCAGCTGCTCGTGTTAGGCCATCTCTTTTCCTCGATCATACGTCATGGTTTTTCGCCGCAGTTTGGGGTCTCGCCTGGCGCTTTTAACCTCTGAGGCTCGCTTCCATCAATGGAACGCTGGCCTGCTCGAGCATGACAAACACCATCAAGAGCGGAATTGCATACTCGTAAAATCCCATCCTTGCCGCGGGTGGGGTCGACGAGGCAGGGTCTCTCCTATTCGATGTGGTCTATCTGCCGGGCGGAAAGCTGAGCGTTGGACACATAAAGGGTGACGACAAGGCGCTCCTGTTTAAGGAGGCGAACCTCCATTGTAAGACGTACCGCGTCAACCGACACGGGTATGTCGGGGGCTAAGCTCAGGTTGAATAAAACAGCCAAGATTCAGGTTGAAGGCGTCGAGAGGATCCAGTGAAGGCTATAAAGAACTGCGGGTGTACAAAGATGCTATTCATGACCGAGCTCCTGACAATATGAAAACGATTGAAGCGCGCAGGTATAGCAGGCATGGCAACAACAAAATCGACTGATGTTAATCTTACGGTCTTCCAGATTCTTGAGACTCTAACAGGTGAGCTACCTTGCCACGCATCCCCTAACTGGGAAGCGTCAGACAAGAAGGAAGACCTGCCAAAGCAGAACAATTCGGTTATGACTGAGGACGTCCCAGAAGAAGCCAGCCGGATTTTTTTTGCGCTGACTCAAGGGATGCAGAGTCATGTCCAATGCCGCTCGTCAGCGGAGCTAGGAAGTCTCCTCAACTCGTGACGGCCCGGCCAATCTAGATAGACTGCTGTTCGTACCTACAGTCTTTCACTCGGCCTGTCCCCGGGATTCATCGCCCATAAACTAGGGATGGTTCTAGGTCTTCACGTTCACCGGGAAGCGTAATGTATCTATATGACCGCATACGGTTTAGAAGGCTCTCATGGTGTCTATTTTTAAAATCGTCGCTCTCATGTCTTGTGGGTTGCTGCTTTGGCTTGGCCTGTCTCACACGGCACAGGCCGTTTATGCGGCGCAGGCTAGTCATCCGGCATCGCCGGCAGATCCAGTGGGGAGGAAAGGCGGTCAAGTTGGTGTGTACGCTACGCGAGAGAAGCTGAAGGTCGCTCACAGAATCGAAGGCGAAGTCCTTCGCGTTGACGGCAAGGACTATTTCGTGATGGGGAAGGACGGGCAGGAAATCTGTTTGCATAGCAATCCGACCACCAGGAAGATCGGAAACATCAGCCAAGGAAATCGTATCGTTGCGACCGTGAACGATCAGAATCACATGCGGTCGATTCGACTGACTGATATGGCCGACATGAGTGATCGCCGAAATGAACAAACCGATCGGACGATGGATTTTACTATTGAGACCCGCAAGACGGCTGCGATGGGGCAGTAATTGGCGCGCCAGCTGGTAGTTGCTGGAAGAGAATAATTCCGAGGCAGGCGAACACACAAGCGCGAGCCGGGTCGGCGGCGATGGGTCAGCTCCTTTTTGTCTGCCCAGAGTGCCTTTGCCGAGGGCTTTGACTTGAAATATCTCTACTCTTGTGCGCTCCACCACACCCAAGATCTACTTCCATCTGAGATATTACATGCGACCAAACCTTCTAAAAGCGATACGTACCGACGGCGGCGACAGCGCCAGACGCGATAAGTGCCTATGGAACCCACTGTCGGTCGATCCGGTGGCAAGCCAGTTCTCGAGCTACGCGGCTTTCAAGGATACGGCGGTCGTTAGGCCGCTGGTAGCCGACGTGCCCGTCGACCCCGAACTTATCGATGCGCACGATCAACTATGTCACCAGATAACTGGTGATTACCCGTGCACTGGCGCCATCTCGGTGTTCGCCCAAAAGGGCTATCGTTTCGGGTTATTCCCGGAACTTGCGTGCGACAATGCCGTACGGGCCCTCTGCCATGATCTGTACGAGTTTTGTCACGAATTCCCGATCATCAACGACCAGCTCGTTACCTTCATCGCAATGTTCCGCGGACCCGCGATCAAATCAGAACAGCACTTCGAGGAACTGCTCTGGAGTCAGCTCCAGGCCATGCACGACATTGATTCCGATTTCTTTGCCTGGGACAAAAGCGTCGACTCCGACCCAAAGAGCAATAACTTTTCGTTTAGCATCGGCGGTCGAGCTATGTTCGTCATCGGCATGCACCCCAAGGCATCCCGTCTAACACGAACCTTCAGGTATCCGACCATGGTGTTCAACTTACATGAACAGTTTGAGGGCTTGCGCGCTCGCGGAAAGTTTGAGACCATGACGCAGATAATCCGAGCCCGCGAGATGACGTTCCAGGGTTCGATCAACCCCATGCTGAAAAACTTCGGCGAAAGCTCTGAGGCGAGTCAATATTCCGGCAGGCTAGTTTCAGACAATTGGCCATGCCCGTTCCACGCATACAAAAAGGATGAGACATGACCACCCAGCAGTTGACCCGTATTGCGCCACAGAGTGGCTGCTCATTCACAATCAAGCGTGGGCAGGTGTTGCGCGTTGTCGATCCCCTAGGCGAGCAGGTATCTGACCTGTTCGCCTTCGACGAGCACGATCACGATTGTCGACTGTCATCAGGTCGTTCGCTGGACTATGCGAGCCGAATCTACCTGACGACGAGTGACATCCTCTACGCCAACAACAGCAAGCCGATGTTCACCATCATCCAAGACACCGTCGGCCTGCACGACTTCCTACTGACGCCGTGCAGCCAAGAGATGTTTGAAATCCTTTACAAGCACAAGGGTCACCATCCCAGCTGTTTCGAAAACCTGCTTAATTCGTTGAAAGAGCACGGTATATCAGGACACCAGATCTCGACGACATTCAACATCTTCATGAACGTCAAGGTCGATCAGGAGGGAAAGGTGACGGTCGGCGTGCCCATGTCAAAGTCAGGCGACTACCTTGACCTGAGGGCAGAGATGGATATGGTGTGTGGGCTGACAGCCTGCTCTGCTGAAGGTTCGAACAACGGGCGCTTCAAACCGATCGACTT
>JBBRRN010000283.1:0-5239 GCA_038200685.1 Nitrospirales bacterium | reverse complement strand
GCCCCCTTTTGAGGTGTCCGTCAAACCCGAGCCACTTCATTTGGCGAATCGCGTAAGGACGATGGTTCTCATTCCCGAATTAGGTTTGGCATCCCCGTTCTCTTGCCCACACAAAAATGATCATTAACTGGCCCATCGAGACGGACATTCACAAGCGGGCTTCGCCCGCCTGCTCGACCGCTTGTAGGAGGCGTTATACGGCATGAACAAGATTGGCGACACCCTTATCCACGTCGGGGCGAATGAGGAACTCGTTCGCGCCTTTGCAGCTAGCGATGTGGAATTCGTCGTTATCGGTGGCCTAGCCGTCGCTTGGTATTGTGCTGACCGTCAAGCGGACGACATGGATCTTCTTGTGAACCCCACTCCTGAGAATTCAGCGCGCATTTCTCGGGCCCTCGACGGTCTACATATGAACGGCTTCACCCTCGTTTCGTTCACAAAACTTGGGCTGCAAGTGCCATTGAAACAGCTTTATTACGCCGATCTCCTAACTCCTCAAAAAGATGGGTTAACACATCTTGAAGTTGCCAATGACGCAGTAGATGCGAAGCTGTTCAATATCCCCGTTCGGCTAGCTTCAGTGATGTCGCTCATTCGACTGAAGGAACAGGCCGTGGCTTCTGCGGAAGCACAAAGAGACAAGCACCTCGAAGACATTCAGCGTCTCAAAGAGCATGCCGCATAACCTTGTGCTCAACTGCGGCTGCTCATAAGGGGTCGTCCATCTCGAAGGTATTCGGCGCTGATTCCAAATGCGGTCTTATCAACAAGGTACATCCTTTAATAGGCGACGGGTCTGTGAGCGACTCGTCGCCTTTTCATTTCTTTAAGAGCACCAGCACGTCGTCAGGGTGACCGCTTCTGCATCGCGAATCGCGTAGGCGAGGGTACCGCACTTGCGGAACAGATGCGGTCAGCCGGAGGCGGATGGCGAGGACTGTTCGAAGTTCCTTTCAATCGGAGCTTGGGAAGGAACGAGTTCCACAGCCGAGCAGATGAGAGGCTTAGTGCGGTCGAGCTGGAGCGTCTGAGCAGGGCAGAGGCGATGCCCTGCTATAGGATCAGAAAGGCTGATGGCTGAGTTGGTTAGAGGAGGCGAGGACTAGTCCGCTTCTGGTTCCGAGTTCCCGTGCCGGTGACTCACTCTGTCTTCGTCGAACATCTCCGCCATTTCCTCGGCGATCATGTCACCATCGTCTTGAATGGCAATAAGCGGGATTTCTTTTCTCGGCTTGGTCACGGGCTTCGGAGCGGGCGCCTCGGGGACCTTGGCGGAGGGATTTTTTGGTGTCTCATCCATGGAAAGAGTATACACCACGCAGGGGGTGAAAAGGCGAGCTATTCAAACGCTTCCAGGGAGGACTGTTCCGGGTATGTTTTCTGGCACGCGTTGCAGGTCAGGAAATAGATCGATTCTCTGACGGACATGGTGATGCGAAAATTGAGGCTTACGCCTCGTTGATTGCAGGTCGGACAGGACATTTCTTTAAGCCGGTAGGGAATATCCGGTTGTGTGCGCTGGTAGAACTCCATATCCGTGTAAATTGGGAAGGTGTAGTAGCATTTCCTACAAATACCGCGCCATTCACCGTCTGCCTGCATAGAGCGTTCATCGATCCCGAAGCTTGATCCCTTACAAATGGCACACTGAACGGTTCCAAGTCTGGTTTCCACTTCTTTCATGGTTGGGTTTGGCACCTGGGAGTCTCCTTATACAGAGATCGGCAGTATCGCGTGGCAAGTATAGCGTTCGCACAGGGGCGACTGCAACGGACAAGGCTTCCCCGCACCATTCACGAGAGTTCGTGGCAAAACTACTGAGCCGCTATGCGAGCCTGCCGCTGCCAAGATTTGTGGCAGCGGCGTATCGGTGCGTCAGGAGAAGGCTTCGTGAGTCATGTGGGCGTGGTTTTCCCTTGACCCGGTGGCCTGCCTCCTTATACAAAGCCTATCATGCACATGATCACCGAAAAGCTATTGGTCGGGAACATCAACGACGCAAAGGAGCCGCCAGCCAAGATCGGGGCGCTGCTTCTTGTTGCCGCTGAGTATGCGTTGGAGTCACCTGGTTGGCTGATCTCCGCCAAGATTCCATTTTCGGAGTATGCAGAAGCTGAGCCGCGGTTGTTGGACCAAGCCGTGAGTTGGGTCGAAGAGCATATTTCTGGCAACCGGGTCATGGTCTGTTGCCGTGCCGGCATGGGACGATCCGTATCAGTGGTCATGGCCTACCTCTGTTGTGTCCAAGGGATGACGTATGAACAGGTCTTTAAGTTGGTCATGACGCGGCGGCCTGGTGCCATGCCCCTTCCAAATCTTGAAGAAGCCATTACCCAAGTTCGCCTTCTTCGGGAGGCACGTATGAAGGATAAGAATAAACCTGCTTCACGCCCCGCCTCCGGCGCGTAACCACGAGTTCGAAAGCCCCCTCCAAGGTAGTGCCCTCTCACACGTTGCCTTTTGTGCTTTGGCCATGGCCTAATCTCACAGGATGCCGAAAAAGTCCGCCAGCGTCGTTCTCGCGTCGCTCAGAGGCTCAACGTACCGAAGCGTACGACTCGCCACTTCGCTCGCTGCGGCCTTGCTGGACGGTCATTTTGAGCATCCTGTGGTTATTTCTGACACTGTTCCCATGGGAAATATCACAATGGGCATTGCATAAAAATGAGTTGTTTCGCAGCCTGATAGGGCGTGCGGGGCGCATGCAACCACTTCACTGAGGAAGGACCTCTCTCGTATGCCCGAATTGCCGGAAGCTGAAGTCGTTGCCCAGCAGATACGGGCTCATCTCCTCGGTGCGCAGATCAAGGACTGTTGGGTTGGGCGCGCGGATATTGTTCGAGAAGGTTTGCCTACGCTCCCTTGGTATCTCGGCGCGTGCCTGGAAAGGGTGGAGCGATACGGAAAGAGCGTCGCACTCGGGTTTCAAAAAGAGAACGAACTCAGATATGTCGTTGCGGAACTTGGCATGACAGGTCTCCTGCTCTTCCGTGCGACACAGACAAAATATCCGCAGCATGTGCATGTTCGCCTGTCGTTTACAGGGGGCCGCGAATCAGAACTGCGCTACTGGAATCCCCGCCGTTTCGGAAGGCTGTCCCTGCTCGATCAGGCCGGTCTCGACCGCTACCGTGCTCGCCGCTTTGGGGTCGATCCTATCACGGTGCCGCGCGATGAGTTTATCAGTCTGATGGAAGCCAGACGTGGACGGTTGAAGCCGCTGCTGATGCATCAGCAAGTGATCGCCGGGATTGGGAATATCTACGCGAACGAAATCCTTTTTCGCACCAAGCTCCATCCGAACCGTGAGGCAAGTCGGCTGCGCAAGGCGATGATTGTCAGACTCTATGACACCATGCAAACAGTGCTGAGAGAGGCGATTGCCTGCGGTGGATCGAGCGTCAAGGATTTCTTTGCACCGGACGGCACAGAAGGCCACTACAAGCAGCACCACCTCGTGTACGGCAAAGAAGGTCAACCCTGTCCCAACCGCTGCGGACGAATCATTCGCCGCCTCCAAAGTGAACGTAGCTCGTTTGTCTGTCCTGCTTGCCAGATTTGTAAAACGCTACGTCGACTCGTCCTGTAGGCCATTAAGACTGACACGACGTTCGACCACTAAAAGCGAGTGCCAATCCTTCTGAGGTGGCTTAAATGAACGTTCTCCGCTTGAATAGGTTGAGGTCCTTCCGTTGGATTGATTGATAATTATGAAGACTGACGTGATCCTAGTGTGATGCTTGGTGGATCTTGGGCAGATGAGCATTTTCTTGTTTTGATCAAGGAATGTGATCACATGCAGCAATCGTTCATCGGAGAATCGATTAAGCTGCTAGTTGACTAAGTCCGTCACATGGAGTTTAGGTATCTTAATGAATCTGACGACTTTGCTTTGTGATACGACTCGTTACTTGAGTAGCGTACTGAAACGCTTTGCCAGTTACGCCTCTCACTTTCCTATTCTCCGCGTCAGCCAAAATCTAAATCGACACACGCGTTTGTACTGCCGGACTCCATTACGTCACATTTCTTTCCTGCTACGTTCCTCGTATACTTGCCTGGCCGTGAGTCATTTCAGCGTCATGGAGGAAGTGCATGATGGCGCGTCGAAGATCTTCTGGAACACGTCGCGCACCGAAGAAGAAAAAACAGTATTGAGGACAGCCAAGGCACGTGGTGCCGCCATCGCGCGAAGTTCGGGCCTTTCCATCGAAAACGATCGGCTTGTAGGGGATGACGTATCCTTCGTCGAAACTCCGAACAAAGGAGGCGACCTCTCCCCATGCTACCTCGTGTTCCACTACACGGCTGGGAAGAGTGCGACGAGTTCAATCAACTGGCTGACGAACCCGGAGTCGAAGGCCTCAGCACATCTGGTGCTGGCTAGGGATGGCACGATCATCCAGCTTGCACCGCTCAACGTGGAGACGTGGCACGCGGGAATCAGTCACTGGGATGGGTTGAGCGGACTGAACAGGTCTTCCATTTGGATAGAGATGGACAATGCGGGTCCGCTGAAGAAAGTGGGCGACAAGTATCAGGTTTGGTTCGGGACACTGTATGCGGAAGACCAAGTTTTTTTGGCCAAGCACAAACTGGACGATGAGCCTCGCTGGTGGCATGCCTACACGGAAATCCAGATCCAAAGGGCCTTGAGCTTGCACACTCCTTGTTCGGCACTATCAACTCCAGGATGTGGTGGGGAATGAAGATATCGCTCCCGACCGGAAGCGGGATCCGGGTCCGGCATTTCCTTTGGGACATGTGCGTGCCGTAGTACTGGGCCGCGAAGAAGAGGAGCGAGAACGTTACGAAGTGATGGCTTCCACGTTAAATATTCGAAGTGGCCCTGGCGTAGGATTCCCCTCTGTTGCTGAACCGCTGAAAAGGGGAACCGAGGTGGTGCTTCTGGAGAAGCGCGACCGATGGCACAACGTGGAACTGGTGAAGAATGGAGATATTGAAGGGTGGGTGCACAACCAGTTCTTGGCAAAGGCCTGACGCTTCATGTGGCTGCATGCTGAAAAAGTCACTCTTTTCACCCGCCCGCCCTCGATGCGCCGAGACGCACCTTGCCCCATGCTTCGTTCTTGCATCGCTTTCAGAAACCGTAAAAGCTAAATGGTGAAACGTGAAATGTAGGACTGTCGAGAGTTCTTCCTCCGAAGCCTCTCACGTTTAACGATTCACATATCGCCGGACGGCCCTTTGAGTATCCAGCACAGGTGGTCCTCAT
>JBBRRN010000282.1:0-5248 GCA_038200685.1 Nitrospirales bacterium | reverse complement strand
CGTTGATACCGCCATTGTGAGGCAGCTCACGATTGACCAGCTTGTAGCTGAACGCAATGTCAGGCCCTCTTTCATTAAGATTGATGTGGAAGGTTATGAAGGCAAAGTGTTGCACGGTGCCAGGCATGTCATTCAGGATTACAAGCCGGTGCTGATGGTTGAAATTGAAAGGCGGCATAATGCTGAGTTTCAAGAAATCTTTACTTTCTTGAGCGCTCAAGGGTATGTGCCGTATCATTTTCGAGGGGGAAAGCTATGTTTGTCCAGTGCTGCCTTGGTGGAGGACTCATTTGAGCATCTGAGAAGCCGTGATATTTCAGGAATGACTGAAGTCATGGCGATCAAGCAGTCTGAAATATATATTAACAATTTTGTGTTTATTCCCATATCGTAAGAGCTCTGAATGGCGTAGCCACTAACGAATAAGGATCTATGTGTGGGATTTGCGGCCAGTACAATTTCTCGGATAACAGCCCCGTCCGCCTCGACGACATCAAACGGATGACTGGATCTCTGGTTCATCGAGGGCCCGATGATGAAGGGTTTTTCCTTGCCGGCCCATTGGGATTGGGGTTTAGGCGGCTCTCCATCATTGACCTTGGTGGTGGACACCAGCCCATGTCGGATCAGCCGGAGTCCATATGGGTAGTCTTTAATGGTGAAATCTATAATTTTAAGGAGCTGCGGAGTGAACTTGAGTCATATGGACACGTCTTTCGCACCAATTCAGATACCGAGGTCATTATTCATGGATACAAACAATGGGGAGATGAGGTGCTTGATCGCCTGAACGGTATGTTCGGGTTGGCGATCTGGGATGCGAGAGGGAAAAGGCTGTTGTTGGCCCGTGATCCATTCGGGATCAAGTTGATCTATTACAAGATTGAAGGCAATCGGCTGAATTTTGGTTCTGAGGTCAGAGCGGTGCTTCAGGGTATTCAGGAGAAAGCCCAGGTCGATCCGACTTCTTTGAATTTGTTTCTCCGCTATCGGTACACGCCCTCACCGTATACGCTTTTTAAGGGAGTGCAGAAACTTCCGCCTGGAGCCAAGTTGGTTGTAGAGCGAGGTGCTCACAAGGTAAGCCGCTGGTATCGATCCAAGCCAACTCCATTTATGCCTGTCAAGTCAGACGATGAGGCGAAAGAAGAGCTTCTGGCACTTTACAAGAAGTCAGTAGAACGACATCTCATTAGCGATGTGCCCGTTGGCTTACTCCTCAGCGGCGGCATCGATTCTGGGCTATTGCTGGCTCTCATGAATCTGTACGGGAAGTCCTGGCCCACATATACCGTGGGATACGGCACAAGCTACGCTCACGATGAGTTAGCCGACGGCGCCGAAACGGCGCGTGAGTTGGTCTCGGTTCACACTCCCGTCATGCTGACGCAATCTGCATTTGAAGCGGCGCTTCCAAAGATTGTGGCCTGTCTTGAAGAACCGGTCGCCACATCTTCTATCGTTCCGATGTATTTTGTTTGTGAGCGAGCCAGACAGGATGTCAAAGTGGCGTTGATCGGACAGGGTCCGGATGAACTGTTCGGCGGCTATCGCCGGCATCTAGGCGTTCGTTACGGCGCCTATTGGGGGAACTTGCCGAAGTGGGTGCGGAGGGCGGCTTCATCCGCCATTGGTTTCTTGCCACGCAATGAGACGCTAAAACGGGGGCTCTATTCCCTCGACATTCCTGATCGTATGCGGCGCTACCAGAATGTCTTGTCGATTCTTCCTGGGGATACGATCGATGGGTTGTTTCAAGACGGGATTATGCCTGCTGATGCCGGCGACAAGATATTGGGCTGCTGGGAAGATCTGAATGGGTTGATGGAAGATACGGATGAACTCGGCGGGTTTCAATATATAGAGGCCCGGTCGACTCTTCCGGATGAGCTGCTCATGTATGCGGACAAGCTTTCGATGGCCCACAGCCTGGAGTTGCGCGTGCCGTATCTGGACAAAGACATCGTTCAATTCGCCGAGCGACTGCCGGCCCAGTTCAAGGTGAGGGGCCGTTCTCAGAAATGGCTCCATCGACAGGTGTGCCAATCCTATTTGCCAGACAGCTTTATCAAACGCAAGAAACGCGGGTTTGCCGGTAATGTTGTGGACGATTGGTTCCGTGGCGCCATGGACAGCAAGATGGCCGACACATTCCTGAACGGGCAATCGCACATGTATCGCTACCTCAGTCCTAAAGCTGTGCAGGCGCTCTTCAAGGATCATTCGTCAGGCCGAAATGATAACCACAAGGTTCTGTTCAGCCTGATCGTATTTGAAGAATGGCTGAGAGTGCACTGATGAGTTTGATGCTCTGAAAGGTGATGCTATCTATGCATGTTAGTGGCTTGGAGATAAGGATTCGAGGGCGATTCTTGCGCGTCGCTGGGCTGGCTGCGGATACGTATGAGTTCTTGGATGACCCGGAGTCGGTGATTAGAATTGTACAGGGCAGTCCCTCGGATCGTGTGGACCTCTTTACTTTTATGCAGCGATTGCCTGAAACCTCCCCCAAATACTCCTATCCCTTGGAGTGGGACAATCTCGCTGTACTGTCGGTATCGACATTTGACAACTGGTGGACGAAGCAAGTTAACGACAAGACAAGGAATATGGCCAGGCGAGCCGGTAAGAAAGGTGTCGAGATTAGAGAAGTTCAGCTCGATGATAGGTATATCGAGGGCGTCTGGGCCATTTATAACGAATGTGAAATTCGCCAAGGGAAGCGCTTCCCTCACTATGGGAAAGATCTTCCCACCGTAGGTAAGATGATGGCGACATTTCTTGATCGAAGCGTATTTATGGGGGCCTACCTAAATAATCAGTTGATTGGGTTTGCCAGATTGCACTGTGATGAAACAAGGACACAAGCGGGACTGTCTTCCATTCTTTCGTTGGCGCAGCATCGGGATAAAGCTCCAACAAATGCTCTCGTGGCTGAAGCGGTTCGATACTGTGCCAGTCACAACATTCCGTATCTTGTATACTCAAGGTACAGCGACGGAAATAAGGAGCGGGATAGTTTAATGGATTTTAAGGATCACAACGGATTTCAGAAAGTCAATCTTCCCCGATACTATGTGCCTCTAACAAGGCTCGGCAAGGTCACACTTGCACTGAAGCTTCATAAGGGTCTGATGAGTTATGTGCCAGATCCAGTTCTCGCAAAGCTACGCGCAATTCGAAGGGTTTGGTATAGCATGAGAGAAAGGCGTCGTAGTCCAGAGGCATTCACTAGAGTTGAGGGTCGGGAAGCCTAATTTGTAAAGGCAAGGAGCGGCAGAAGTGAATAATACGGTAAAGAAATTGCTTCGAGCGGTAGGGCTAAATATCGGACGATACCGTTTCCGTCGGTCACTCGATGGATTTGGAGGTCGTGCTTACGGCCTATGACATCAACGTAGTGATTGATGTAGGGGCGAATGTTGGACAATATGCCAGGAAAGTTTGAAAACTAGGATTTGCGGGGAAATCGTCTCGTTTGAACCCATCCCAAGTACCTACTCGCTTCTCGTTGAGATGATGGAGAAAGATATGCAGTGGAGGGGGATCAATAAGGCCCTTGGGCGTGAGCCGGGCGTGGTGCAAAGATGTGAGCCGGGGCAAACAGATATGGCGTCACTTTATAGCCCGTCCAAGAGTGTCTCCGAGATCTTGTAGCGATGGGAAGCTGCTAAGAAAGAAGAAGTGACGGTTCAGATAGATACTGTAGACACATTACTTTCTGAATGTGTTGCTCGAATATCCAAACCTAACGTTTTCCTCAAATGTGACACTCAGGGGCACGATCTAGATGTACTTCAGGGGGGGCTTCGTTCACTTCCGCATAGATCGGTGGTGTCCCGGTCGTACACCTGTACGACAATCTTCGGAGTTTTGGGGAAATCATGAATGCAATCAGAGAAATGGATTTTCTGCCTTGCGCATTCTATTCCCGTTACTACTATAGGCAGAGAGGGGATCACGTTTTTTGAATTTGATTGTCTCGCGGTGAGGTCGTCTTGCGCTACCGTAGAGCTGAGCTAACGGGCGAAGTGAGGTATGAAGATGAGTTCGGAAAATCAGAAACGAGAAGTTGCGTTTGACTGCCGATTTTTCATCGGTGATCGCCCCTGCATGTGGCACAAGTCCACAGGCGTTCTCTGTCTTTGCGACCATTACGCGAAGGTTGAAGAACGGATATTGGTGATCAAGCTCGATGCCATGGGGGATGTGCTGAGGACAACCGCATTGCTGCCGGCTCTGGCCGAGCAACATCCAAAGGCCTCGATTACATGGATTACCAGACGCGAGTCCAGGCCACTACTTGAGCGCAATCCATATATTTCTGAAATTCTCGACTATGGAGAGGACGCCCTGCTTCAGTTAAAGGTGCGTGCTTTTGACTGGGTTATCAATCTCGATGCAGGGAAAGTCAGCGCGGCGTTGGCCAGTGCGGCGAACGGCAAGCAGAAGGATGGTTTTGTGCTCGATCCCAACGGGTACGTCCAACCGACCAATGCTGCAGCGCGGGCCTGGCTTGAGATGGGTGTTTTTGATGATCTGAAACGGCAAGGGACCAAAACCTATCAGGACATGATGGCTGACATCATCGGTCTGTCTGGGCGTCCGCACCGATATGTTCTTCAGTTGACGGATGAAGAACGAGAACGAGGCAAGGCCTACTTGCAGAAGCTTGGCGTCGACTTTGCACGGCCAACCATCGGTCTGAACACGGGGGCGGGGCGACGATGGGAGCTGAAGCAATGGCGTGAAGAGGGGTATGTCGAATTGATCGAGCGCATTGAAAAAAAACATCCTTCGCAGTTCATCTTGCTCGGTGGACCGGAAGAGCGTGAACGGCATAAGCGCCTCTCTTCTCGCTCGCGCGTACCGCTCATCGATGCCGGTTGCGACAATACCGTCAGACACTTCGCGTCGTTAGTGGGAGCCTGCGACTTGGTAATTACGGGTGATACGCTGGCCATGCACATGTCATTGGCCTTGGGTCGGCGAACGATTGTCCTGTTTGGTCCGACTAGCGCAGTTGAGATTGAAATGTACGGCCTCGGTGAAAAAGTTGTTCCTCGTATGGAATGCCTGAGTTGCTATAAACCAAAGTGCGATTTTGTTCCGAATTGCATGGACTTGATCACGACCGACATGGTCGAAGCGGCGGTCGGGCGGCAGTTAAATGCAATTCATTGATAGTGGAACGCGTGCAACTCGAGAGAGGTGTTTGATGGAAGTTTCTTTGCTTACCGGTAGTGAT
>JBBRRN010000281.1:0-5263 GCA_038200685.1 Nitrospirales bacterium | reverse complement strand
TGAACAGATCGAGGATCTCCTGCGCCTTCGCCTCGCCGATTCTTTTCCCCTGTCTGTTGGCGGATGAACCAAGTCCGACTTCATCGCACTCAGAGGCGGCGATGAGTGTCGTCACTGCTTGCACGTTTTGGCCGCTCGCACACAGGTGACCAAGGTGATTGAATGCGTTGAGCAGGCTGGTATGCAGAGCCTGATCCTGCTGCGACGGCGAGCGCCACAACAGGAAGGGGTCTGCATACAAAGGAATATCCTCATCCAGAAAAGGAATCGCGAAATCCAAGTCCGCCTGCGGGACGAGTATTCCGTAACGATCGGTTAGACGCGGCCTGAAAAGCGCCATCGAGACTCGGGATTAAAATGAGTTTTGAAGGTACGTGTGTGCATCCCCCACCGCCATAACCCGCATAACCCTGCGAATGTTTCCTGGCTCGAACGCGCGCGATGAGTCGACAAGGTGGGCTGCATCGTCTTGATGCCTAACAACGTTTAGGCGGATCCGCATAAGGGCTGGATCTGCCAATTTCTATACGCATAACAGGCCATCGGTTCTCCCTAAACAAACGCGACAAACTCTACCGCAGGATGCTCAAAAAGTTCGTCCAGCGAGGCCGCAGGCGAATCGAAACCGGAGGCGTACCCTCAGGGGTACGTTGAGGATTTCGATGAGCCGAGAACAAAGCTGGCGGGCTTTTGGAGCATCCTGCTAGATCGAATACTGAAAGACCGGTTTGGCCCCGATCGCCTGAGCCAGCACTCCACGGCGCTTGAGCTCCTCAAGAATCCGACGAGTGGTCGCATCGAAGTCCGTCGGGCCTGACAACACAATATCCGTATTGGAAGGGACTTCTTCAGGCTCCTTGCTCATGTGAATGGCGATGACTGGGACCGGGTGGACGAGCGTCCTGATAGCCTGCGCCGCTTCAGCATAGGCCATGCCGAAGGGATTGGTCGTTGAAACCACAATCAGCCCGGTATCGACTAGCAACCGCGCTACCTCGCCATAGCGGCGAGCCATCTCAGCCGCCTGCCCTCGCTCTCCCTCCGAAAGGTCTGCATCGAGGCCACGGCGGAGATTCCCTCCGTCGAGCAGATACGCATGCCGGCCATCAGCCACAAGTTTGGCCTCGATAGTCCTCGCCAGGAAAGACTTCCCTGTATGCCGTCCTCCTGTCACCAAGACAATGGCAGCTCGGTGGCCATACTGCTGCGCGCGATCCTCGACTCCGACCTGACCTTTCACCCAGGCAAAGTCACGCTGCCGCGCTTCTTCGCGGAGAAACTCCTGATCGTCGTGGACCAGTTCTGTCACGATGCCGCCACCGGCAATGTCATATTCATCCACGAGCACGAACCGACCCGTCGATTCAAACGAAGCTGAGAGATCGAATGCGACCGGCGTTTTGGCTCGAATGGTCAATTCAGCAACCTGATTCCTATTCACTACGCTACTGCCTTGCTGCTGAGCCAGGTCCATCGTGTCGATGATCCGGTGAATGGTGGCCACTTCGCAATCCACTTCCTTCGTCGCCACTCTGAGCTGATAGCGCCGTCCCCGCTCCAATGGCTTCCGGCCCAGCCAGAACACATTGGCTCGAAAGGCCGTCGACACGAGTGGAAGGGCATCTTGATGCGAGGCAACCTCTCCCCGTTCGACAAAGATCTGTTCGTCAAGCGTCATACCGACTGACTGGCCTGCATGGCCTTCTATTGGTGGAGGATCGACGTTGAACGCTTCAATCGACTTGACCGTCGCCCGTTTATTCGACGGTGAAAAGACGAGGGAATCGCCAACCTTTACACGCCCGGCTGTGACGCGCCCTGTAATGATACGGCGGGCGTCGAATTTATACACGTCTTGGATAGGCAATCGAAGCGGCTGTTCGGATCGTCCCGGTTCCTTCCGAAAGGCACTCAGCGCATCCAGCACGGTCGGACCTGTGTACCACGGCATCTGCTCGCTCCGGTTGGCGATATTATCTCCAAGCTTGGCGCTGACCGGAATGATCTGCTGTGGAACCGCCTTGAACTGCCCGAGGAACTCCCGATATTCCTTCTCAATCCCATCGAACACATCCTGCCGGTAACCGACCAGATCCATTTTGTTCACGACGACGGCAAACTGGCGTACACCCAGAAGCGACAAGAGATAGCCATGTTTCTTGGACTGTTCCTTCACGCCCTCCAACGCATCGATCAGCAGCAACGCCCCTTCGGCCCTGGCAGCCCCGGAGATCATGTTCTTGAGGAATTCCTTATGACCCGGCGCATCGATGATGATGTAGTGCCGGCCCTTCCAGGCGAAAAACGTCCGCGCCGTATCGATGGTGATGCCCTGCTCCTGTTCTTCGAGAAAGGCATCGAAAAGAAATGCGTACTCAAATTCCTTGCCCTGCTGCCGACAGATGGCTTGAACCTTTTCTAGCTTGCCATCCGGCAACGATCCCGTGTCGGCATAGAGCCGCCCCAGCAAGGTGGACTTCCCATGGTCCACATGCCCGACGATAACGATGTTCAAATTGTCCGATGGTTTTTGGGTTTGATTGTCCATGGTTCTATGCCTTATTGAGGATGATCAAAAAGACCATCCAGCGAGGCCCGAGGCGAGTCGAAACCGGAATCGTACCCTCTTGGGTACGTTGAGGATTTCGATGAGCCGAGAACAAAGCTGGGGGGCTTTTTCATCATCCTCGTTACATGTACCCGTCTTTGCGCAGCAACTCCATCCCCCGCCCTTCGTCCTGCGCGCGGCCCGATCGCTCTGCCACCGTGGTATGCCGCAACTCCTCAATGATGTCGTCCACAGACTTCGCGGTTGACTTGATCGGGGTGGTACAGGGCGCACACCCGAGACTGCGATAACGGGTCCCATCCCCTTTATCGAGATAGAGATCGATGAAGGGAATGTTCTCGGACTTGATATATTCCCAAATATTGATTTCCGTCCAATCGAGCAGCGGATGGATTCGGATGTGCGTTCCCGGAGGAAACGTCGTCTTGAACTGATCCCAGAGTTCCGGAGGCTGATCCCGGAAATCCCAATCGCCATGCTTGTCACGGGGAGAGAAGTAGCGCTCCTTCGCTCTCGTCCCTTCTTCGTCTGCCCGCACACCGAGAATGATACCGGTATAACCCTTTTGTTCGATCAATTGCTTGAGTCCATTGGTTTTCAAGGCCGTACAGCAATTCACGCGGCCCAACGTGTGATTCATCCCAGCCGCGAGCGCTTCCTTGTTTTGCCCCACAACCAATTTGAGGCCCCACTCGCGGGCGACGCGATCGCGGTATTCGATCATGGCGGGAATTTTGTAACTTGTGTCGACGTGCAGGAGAGGGAACGGGACATGGCCGAAAAAGGCCTTCCGGGCCAACCACAGCAGTACGGTCGAATCTTTCCCCATCGACCACAGCATGGCCAGATTGTCGAAATGTTTATAGGCTTCCCGAAGAATGTAGACGCTCTGGTCTTCTAATTGACGAAGATGATGCACGGGCTCGATCCTCTCCTGTGTCAATGGGTTCGTCCGGGTACGCCTGTGCCCACCGGCTCCTGAGTCAACTCCTCAAGCTTTCGCGCCGCCGTCCCCTCTTCAAGCGCTCGACGCGCCAGTGGAACGCATGACACCCACGTCGCCCCTTTGCCTGCGGCATACAAAATCAACGCCGCATTCATCACGACCCAGTTGGAAGGTCCACCAGACACTTGATTATGAAGAATCCTTTTGAGCAGATCCGCTTCCTTGTCTCGCTGATCCGATGGGAAGCCTGCCATGTCTCGTTGCGTTCCCAGCGGCAATCCGACATCTTTCGATGCGAACGAGAGGGGGTTAATCCGCTCATCCCGCAATTCCAACACCCTGGTAAGGGCAGCAATCGAGAGCTCAGGATCGCCTTCCACTCCACTGACCACCAACGCCCGCGAGCAACCCAGCATCCGCAACACTTCAGCCGTCTTTTCAAAATGAGGCGGATGGGACAGGCCGACGATCTGCGACAAGGCGCGCGCCGGGTTCAAGAGCCTGGCAATCGGATGAAAGATGTTTCGCGCTCCCAGCTCTTGGCGCATCTCCAAAAAGCGATAGACCGGAGGGTGGTAGAGCGCGATGTCGAGATAGGCAAATCCGTGCTGCACCACCGCCTCTGCCGCTACTTTTGGCTCCATGTCGATCGACAGACCCAAGGCTTTGAGCACCCCTGCATTCCCCGCGCGACCGGGTATCCCGTCATACCCATGCATCAAGACCGATGCGCCTGCCGATACAGCCACAATGGCAGCGGCAGCAAGGGCATGGAAGGTTTCTTGTTTCCCTGCGTAGCTCGGCAGATCCACGACGCCGAGTTCTCGCGGAATCGGCACAGGCGCCACATAGGAGCGCGCGGCTGCGGTCATTGAGGCCAGTTCGGTGACAGACTCCATCTTGACCCGCATGACCATGAGAAAAGCCCCCACCTGCGCCTGCGTGGCCTCCCCTTCAATGAGCGTCTTCATCGCCCGCTTCGCTTCGTCCCACGTGAGGTCCTTGGCAGCTCGTGGCCCCTTCGCAATCTTGGCGATAAATTCCTGCATCGACATTACGAAGCCTTGTGTAACCCGCACTCAGTCTTGGTAAAGTTTTTCCATCGTCCCGCACGGGGGTCTTCGCCGGGCATCACCGGGCTCGTGCAATAGGTGCAGCCAATGCTGGGATAGTTGCGGTCATGCAATTCATTGTAGGGAACTTCATAGATACGAATGTAGGTCCAGACATCTTCCCACGTCCACTTCGCGAGTGGATTGATTTTGACCAACTGAAATTTCTGGTCCCACTCGATCAGCTTCGCATGAGCTCTCGTGGGAGACTGATCCCGCCTAATCCCGGTAATCCAAGCATCGAATCCCTTCAGCACGCGGGTGAGGGGCTCCACTTTGCGCAACTCACAACATTGATCAGGCTGGCGCGTCCACAGGGCCTCGCCATGCTGAGCCGCTTGCTGTTCCGGCGTGAGCAACGACTTCACCTGCATAACTTGTTGTGGCTGCAACCCATACCGTTCAATCACCCGATCGCGCGTAGCATAGGTCTCGGGAAAGAGAAACTCCGTGTCGAGATAGAAAAGCGGCACGGAGGGATTGATACGGTGAACCATATCCAGGAGCACGACATCCTCAACCCCGAAACTGCAGGCCAGCACGATCTTCGGCGCGTACTGCTCTATCGCAGTCGCCAGCACCTCTTGCGGCTGCTTCGTCTCACACGACTCGCCCCAAGCCTTCAATTCTTCTGGT
>JBBRRN010000280.1:0-5280 GCA_038200685.1 Nitrospirales bacterium | reverse complement strand
TGATGTAGTCAGCCGCGCCGCGAGCGACGACTTCGTGCGCGTCTGCGAGCGAGCGGACCGATTCATCGGCCGCAACAGGAATGCCCGTCTCTCGGCGGATCGCCGCCATGCTGTCAAGGTCGTCCCGCACCACCGGTTGTTCAAGTAGCGCCATCGTCCCGCCAAATCGCTTCACCCCCTGTGCAAATTTCAGACAGTCCTGGCGCGAGAATCCTTGATTGCCATCGCCGATGAACGAGATATCTGGAAGCGCGCGATGCACGGCTTCCAGGCGTTGAATGTCGTTCTCGACATTGTTGCCGACCTTCATTTTAAAGAGGCGAAACCCTTTCGCGTACCATCCACGGGCTAGGGTGACAGTTTTGTCGAGGTCGGCGATAGGAATGGTGATGTCCGTCTCCCGCGCTCGCACGTCTGCGCTTCCCCATAGCTGCCACATCGGAATGTTCGATGCGCGGCAGTAGGCGTCGATGACGGCGGTTTCGAGTCCGCACCGTGCGGCTGGATAATTGGGCGCCTGCTCAGATAGCACGTGCCCAATGTTCGTGTAACTTGCGGCTGAACGACCCAGGATGGCCTTGCCGAGCCGTTGGAGTGCGATCAGGCAGCTCTCGCGAGTTTCTCCTCCAACTTCTGGAAACGGCGCCGCCTCACCATAGCCCTGTGCGCCGTTCGATAAGGTGACTCGAAGGAACACGTTCTCAGCAATCGTTCGTGTGCCGGTCGCAACGACGAAGAGGTCCGTCATGGGGATGTCGATGGGCCAGAATTCTACCTTGCGTATTGTGATGTGCGGGGTATCGTCCATTGGAAATAAAAGAAAGGGGCCTGCACTGAAGTAGTGATAGAGGTCAGCCGAATGTGCGCATGAATCTTTGAGATGAGGTTGTCGTCATTGTAAGGTGGATAGGTACGGGTTTGCTGGATCGGCTCATCCATATCGATCGTTCTCCCAGGGAAATGCGTTATTCGAGTAGCCCCGCACTTCCCAGAACCCCTTTTCATCCTTCTCCGAAAAGGTAATCTCTTTCACCCACTTGGCGCCTTTCCAGGCATAACGCTTCGGGACAATCACGCGGACCGGGCCTCCGTGTTCCTTCGTGAGGGGCCTGCCGTTCCATTTGTAGGTCAGGAGCACGTCCGTATCGTCGCAGGCTTCAAGCGGCAAATTGGTGGTGTAGTCATCGAACGATTTGAAGAGGACGAACTTCGCCGAAGCCAGCGGCTTCACCATGGAGAGGATATGTTTAAAGCTGACCCCTTCCCATTCGTTGTCGAACCGGCTCCAGCTCGTCACGCAGTGGAAATCCGACAGGTTCTTGAATTGAGGTTGCGCCAAGAATTGTTCCCATGTCCAGGCGACGGGGGTGGTCACAGACCCGCCGACGGTCAGGCTCCATTCGGTCAAGGGGACGTCAGGTTTGAAGCCCAGATCCAGCACAGGCCAGGTCTCGACGAGATGTTGTCCAGGGGGCAGGCGGGCATCTCCTTCGTAAAACACCTCCCGTTCTTCACCGCCTCGCCTGGCCTTTGCCCACTGCTCTTTTGTCTGAGTTAAGCGACTCGATTCATCCATAGGTCGGCCTCCCCCTACAGAGTAGGACAAGAAGGTCTTATCTTACAAGTCACAGGCGACAAAATATTGAGCGGATGACATCGCGTAACTCATTACAATACCTAACTATGGCCAGACCTGCTACACTTGCGAGAACGCACAAATTGGGAGAGATATGGGTCGGCGTATCTTGGAGTGTGTTGTATTCGGGGTGGTCTACTCCCTAGTCATGCTCGCGGCCATGGTCGGGCAGACGATCGCGGGAACAACACAAGTGAATGAGTCAGCGCTGGTCGCCGCTTCTGTCAAGTCTGCCGCACAAGAGGAATACCCACCGACCCCACGTGTCAAGAAGCGCTTCAGGCCGATTGGGATGGAGCGTCAATCGGGGGCGATACAGAAAGAGGCCAAGCCGGTACGGACAGAGGTGAAGCCGAAGAGGTCAAAGCACCCTCGACGTGTGAACGTTCATAAAAAGAGCAGGCCGAAAGCGGTTGTGCAGCCAAGAACCGACCTCATGTATTACGGCATGCTGGAAAGTCCTCGGCGCTATGATCCTCGTCGGAATCATTTGGGTGGAGGCGTTCCGAACCCAGACATTCTTGAATTGACCCACGACCATTCTCAAGAACTCGATCGCAACCAGGATGGGGCGATTGATCCAGTTGAACGGGCGTTCGGCCGGCCTGATATGGACCGCGATCTCTACGCCCGTCGGCCGCGATAGCCGCTTCTGCTGCCTCCTCTAGTCCTTCACAGTCTCACGCCGTAGACCTATAAGAAGCACGAATGTGTCTGTGGAGGGTGTGGTTTCTGTAAGACCATGGGACTTTGGGTGGCTGAGGAACAGTGATCCACATTGACAGCCAGAAAAGGAGTCCCCATGATACGTGAACACACCATCATGACACCTGATACGTCATCTACTGAAGCAAAGAGCGGGTTGAATGCCGGGAAAATTGCGGTGGTCTTCGCGATTGGAGTGGCAGTGGCCGCATTTTTTTACTTCGATCTGAGCCGGTTCCTCTCCTTGCAGGCTCTCAAAGACAATCGCGACGATCTACTCTCGTTTACTGAAACACATGCTGCCGTGGCTGCCGTGTTGTTCGTTTTGACTTATGTGGCCGTGACGGGGTTCTCACTCCCCGGCGCCGTGATCCTGACACTCGCCGGCGGATTCCTCTTCGGATTCGTGTGGGGTACGCTATTTGTCAATCTGGGAGCGACGACGGGCGCGACGCTCGCGTTTCTCTCATCCCGCTACCTGTTGCGCGATTGGGTCGAAAGGAAATTTGGAAAGTGGTTGGGCCCGGTTCAGCAGGGCTTTACGAACAATGCCTTTAGTTACCTCCTGACACTCCGGTTGATTCCGCTCTTTCCGTTCTTTGTGGTAAATCTGGTGTCCGGCCTGACTCGCATGAATGTCGGTACCTACGTTGTGGCGACGGCACTCGGGATTATCCCTGGTTCCTTCGTCTTTGCCTACGCGGGTCGGCAACTCGGCACGATCAATTCGTTGAAAGACATTGCGTCCCCCGGAGTGATTGGAGCATTTGTGCTGTTGGGGCTTTTGGCGCTTGTGCCAAGCCTGTACAAGAAATGGTCTGGCAAACCGACATGATCGCACATCGTGTGAACGTGAGGTGTCACAATACGGGAAGATTGTCAGATGAGTACCCATACCTCAGAGAGGGTCTTGCCGATGCGTCAGCATGAAGAAGATCTCGTGCTGCCGAATGACGAGCATAACCGCACGCTCGTGGGCAACGTGCATCCTTCGAACTGGGTCAATCCCGAACCGGCTGGCCGTTATAACATTGTGGTCATCGGGGCTGGAACGGCAGGGTTGATTACGGCTGTCATTGCCGCCAGTCTTGGGGCCAAAGTGGCCTTGATCGAAAAACACCTGATGGGTGGGGACTGTTTGAATGTCGGCTGTGTGCCTTCGAAAGGCATCATTCGCGCGGCAAGGGCCTGGGCCGATTTGCGGAATGCCGAGGAGTTCGGCCTGCATATTCCTCCCGGAGTGAAATACGACTTTGGCGCTGTCATGGCGCGTATGAGAAAGCTGCGCGCGCAGATCAGCCACAACGATTCGGCTCATCGCTATACGAAGTTGGGTGTAGATGTCTACATCGGCAGCGGGCGCTTCATCGGAGCCGATAGCATCCAAGTCGAAGGGTCATCTGGCAATCGTACCCTCACCTTTGCGAAGGCGGCTGTCTGCACCGGAGCACGGGCGTCGGTGCCTCCCACACTAGGATTGAAAGAGGCGGGCTATCTCACCAATGAAACAGTGTTCTCGCTCACGGAACTGCCTCCCCGTATTGGGGTGATCGGCGCTGGTCCCATTGGCTGTGAGTTGGCCCAGTCGTTTGCCCGCTTCGGGAGTCAGGTCTCCCTCATTGAAACGGCTCACGGCATTCTGCCGAACGAAGACCGCGATGCGGCTGAAATTGTCGAACAGCAGATGTTGCGCGACGGGGTGAAGCTGTTCTGTTGCGGAAAGGACTTGAAGGTACAGAAGACGGAGGCCAGCAAGCGACTCACCGTCGAGTCACATGGCCAGCAGCACGATGTGACGGTCGACGAGATTCTTGTCGGTGTCGGTCGCACCCCTAATGTCGAGGGAATCGGGTTGGAAGCGGTCGGTATCGAGTACGACAAGAAAGGAATCAAGGTGAATGCGCGGCTGGAGACGACGAATCCCAGAATTTTTGCCGCAGGCGACATTTGCTCGCGGTACAAATTCACCCACGCCGCCGATGCCATGGCGCAGATCGTCATTCAGAACGCTCTGTTTCCCCATCCATTCGGTATAGGCTATGCCACGATCGAATCCCTCATCATGCCCTGGTGCACGTTCACGGAACCGGAAGTGGCGCATGTCGGGATGTACGAGAAGGATGCCAAGGAGAAGGGTATCGAGGTCGAAACCTACACCTATAAACTCGATGAGGTTGATCGTGCGATTCTTGACGGCGAAGACGAGGGCTTTGCGAGGATCCACATTCAGAAGGGCACGGACAAGATTGTCGGCGCGACGATCGTAGCGGCTCACGCCGGCGACATGATCAGCGAGTTTTCCGTTGCGATGAAGGCTGGCGCCGGAGCGAAGACCATCGCCGCCACCATCCATCCCTATCCGACGCAGGCCGAGGTCAATAAGAAGGCCGTGAACCTGTGGCGCAAGGCGCACTTTACGCCACGAACAAAGAATCTGTTGATGAAGTTGTTTGCGTGGATGAGGAGGGGATAAAGGCAGACGTGGTTGCCTTCCGTGCTCGCAGAACAGAGGAGGGGATGGTGCCTGACTGATCTTCTGTGCTCGCGCAACGCGCGGCCTCCGAAGGCCCTCGTTGGACGCGCGCAGTGGAAGATCAGTCAGCCTCCATCCCCCTAGAGCCAAACGAGCAAGCTTGGAAGGAGCATGCAAATAGTTCGATGCGCACAGGAAAGGGCAGCCTTGGCCACTCCCTTAAATAAAGGCCAAGGCAGGCCGCGATGTTGCAAGGCTGATGTGTTCGATCTCAAACACAGGAGAGATTCCAATGAGCCAGATTACACTGAAGGTGAAACGGAACAGGACACTCTCACCCGATGATCTAGTCGAGCAACAACGTCTTCATCGCGAACGCGCAAAGCTGCTGCACAACTTTGTGGACACCCTAGATACTGTCGTCACGAGATGTGAAATGATGTAGAATCATGCCCAACCGAAGGAG
>JBBRRN010000279.1:0-5302 GCA_038200685.1 Nitrospirales bacterium | reverse complement strand
CGCATTGTGAAATCAGCCTAGCACAGATCCTCTACCCCATCAATCAGACTATCCCTTTCCTATCCACTGCACGAGCACCGGCAGAAAGGAAACATGCCCAGATAGGCGAAGGGCGGGAGAAGCTCAAGGCCTCTCCCGCCCTCAATTACCGAAATACCGATCAAACCGTATACTACTTATTCGGCTGCGGGGTATAGCGCAAGTAGGGCTTCACGCTCTTGAAGCCCTTGGGAAACAGCGTCTTTGCTTCGGCGTCGTTTACAGCCGGTGTGATGATGCAATCCTCCCCGTCTTTCCAATTGGCCGGTGTCGCGACTTTGAACTTCGAGGTCAATTGAAGCGAGTCAATGACTCGCAAGAGTTCGTCGAAGTTTCTACCACATGAGGCTGGATAGGTCAAGGTCAACTTTACCTTTTTGTCCGGCCCGATGATGAACACTGATCGAACTGTCATATTGTCCATTGCATTCGGGTGAATCATATCGTACAGCGTCGCAACCTTCTTGTCAGGATCGGCAATGATCGGATAGTTCATCGTCGTCTTTTGCGTCTCATTGATGTCGTTAATCCAACCCTTGTGCGAATCCAATGGGTCGACACTGACAGCAATGACTTTCACGCCTCGCTTCGTAAACTCCGGTGTAATCTTGGCAACGGTGCCCAACTCAGTGGTACAGACCGGGGTGTAGTCTTTTGGGTGAGAGAAGAGAATCCCCCACCCGCCGCCCAACCACTCGTGAAAGTTGACCGTTCCTTCGGTCGTCTCTGCCGTAAAGTTCGGCGCCTCATCTCCCAATCGTAGTGCCATGGTAGCCTCCTTTATTCACGTTCTAACCAACAACTCGATAACGTTATCCGTAGTACGATACTGCCTTTCCCGGACGAAGTGCAAGAGCGATCCGAAGGACCGCACCATGAGTATGCAGCATACGAGGAGCCCCCATATTCAAGCTGAGTGGCATCGCTCATCTTGGGCAAATCATCGATAAGATTCGGCTCCGCCATGCTGGCCAAATTCAAGACTATAACGATTCGACCGTCGGCTTCGATCGCTATATTTCCACTTCCTCGAATTGGACACCTCTGCATTCGAGCACCGAGTGTATGACGGAGAAACTGACACGGAACTCTTGGACTGGGTCTGCGCGCACATGCGGAGCCGATCTTCAGAAGAGATCGCCCAGTGAGTAGAACCAACGCATCGAGACAGGCGTTCTTCGGTCACGTATAGGCAATTGACCACCATCCCGCAATGGGCCCGCCGACCTTCATAGGAGAACCACTATCGTTAGGCTCCTCTCTCGGCGGCTCGTTGTTTGGAGGCTCTTTCCTTGATGGCGGAGACTTAGGAGGTTCCTGGTGTGGCGGTTTTTTCGGCTCTGGTTCCCGAATAGGTGCGTGTTTAGTCATCAGCCAGGCCCTTTCGAGTCGAAGCATATGTATTCTCGCCCACAGCTTCACTTTGAGGAAAAATCACACTCCCGTCTGGGATACTGCGTCAGCAGTGCGATTAGTCGTTCATACCGACAGCTCAAACGGCCAGCCTCCGAGTGTGGTCCATTCCTTATTTTCCTTTGCTGCCTCACAAGCTGTCTGGGCCAACAAGGCTTCCAGGTAGCGGTACCCCACTTCTCCCGCCTTCATCTTCGGATGAGCGGGCACTGGGAGCGATAAATCTACCACTGCATAGGTCGAGTAGTCTTTCCAGCTAACCTCCTCGACTCTTCATCTTAGTCTGAGAGGATTGTCGTCAAAACTAGGAATATTCCTAGGTCTGAAACCGCACCCAGTAGCGGTATCATTACGTGTGGGGATTTTTCTTATAAATAAGGGAGGAGACCCTCTGCCTCAATTCCAGAAATCATAGATGTCAGATCATGCGATGTCTATCTGCTGTCGCATAGGAAGGTGGGGCTCCTTCGGCTAGAAATACATTTTTACTGTATCGCGGTTAACAAGGAGGACGTATGAACAAGCTCACGGTGTCAATATTCACATTGGTGGTCCTTGGTTTTGGAGCCGGCATCGTTGGAGCCGCCGATCCGATGTCGGATAAGGAGGCGAAACCTTCCTTGGGGGAGCGCTTGACCAAAGACACGGTCAAAGGCACGCTCATGAGGATGGAAGGCGAATATTATTGGATTAAGGACACTGATGGCAAAGAAACAAAAATTCACGTCGATACGAGCACAAAACTGGATAAGCTCGTGACAGGAGATAAGGTCAAAGCCTATATCACCGACAAGGGGCATGCCACGACGCTGCAACGAGGTGAATGAGCAGTCACTTGATAGTAAACAGCGGAACGGCCATCGATGCAGGAGGCTGCGACGCTCTCACTTTGGACACCAGGCGCTCCGTATCCATCTGTATGAATGACCCATGGTAATTAGGTCCACCAACAGCTTAGGAGAGGTTATGGAAAAGAAACCGAAGCCACAAACAGACTTTAGCAAAAATGAGATTGGAGAGGCGATTAAGGAAGGGGCCATTACCAAGCAGTATCTCGCCGATCCCCTCACCATCGTAAGCTCATTAAATCGCCTACGTTCTACCGAGATCACCAGCTACCTACAATACAAACAACATGCGTACATGGCGGTCTCGCTCTTATCTCCTGGGTTGAAGACCGAATTCGAGGCGCACGCGCTACAGGAATTGGAGCACGCCGATACACTGGCCAATCGTATTCAACAGCTAGGCGGCGTCCCCGTTTTTGATCTTCAGGAACTCGCGGGGAAAGCCGCGTCCATCGGCGTCCACCCGGAACAAGGAACGACGCTCGTCGAAATGGTGGGCGAAAACCTCATGCTCGAACGCCGACAAGTGGAGGCGTACTCCGCGCTCATTCGAGAGATTGGAGACAAGGATCTAGTCACACGACAACTGTTACTCGATATTCTGCAAACGACAGAGCAGCATGCAAGCGAATTAGCCGACTTCTTAAAACGTTCAAGCGAGACCCGTGGGTAAGATAGTCCTGGATAACACCAGGAATCCGCCGCTAATTCCTAAACAGGCAAATGGAATGTCGTCTTCCATTTAAAATCCCTGTGATGGTTTTAGACGCTGATGTCGAGTAAAGATGAGGCAGGCGTTTTAGACGTGAAGACAAGGAGGAAATGACGTGGCGAAGGATCCAGTTTGCGATATGGACGTGGAGCCGTCAATGGCCGTAGCAGAAAGCCAGCATAATGGCCAGACTTACTTTTTTTGTTCGCAAAGCTGCAAGCAGAGGTTTGATCAGAATCCAGCTCAGTTCGAACACAAATAGTTAGCGCAGAACAGAAGCACGACACATGTGCTTGTCGAAGGCGTAGAGCAATGCTCGGAGTCTCTAACTATCCTATTCGTACTGGTCTGGCATAACACCTCCCACATCAGCAGAAGTGCGCATGAATCACGATGCTTAGGGCCATGCCCAGTAGCTTTGCAGTCTCGCCCTGCTATGGTACAGAGCAAGGCATGAATTGAAACTCAGTCTTACCACGCGAGAGTCGTCTTGAGGGAGGGTGAATCATGGCACAAATCAGACCCATAAAAACGTCATCGCCGGCTGCCGATATCGGACGAGTGGTCAAGGATGAGCATGAACGAATCATGGCATTGTTTCGTCTATATCTCGGCTCTCCAGCCGATTCACGGCAGGGTATCGTGGAAGAAATTCTTCGCCGGCTTGCAATGCAATTGGAGAGGGAAGAGCGCCTGTTCCAGGAAATCAAGAAGTCGGGACTACAAGCCAGAAAGCTTGTTGGGGATACTGAACTGGAACATGAAAAGATCAAGGTCATGATCCTTGAGTTGCAACAATCCGAAGCGGACGACGACCAGGCCTTGGACGAGTTTTTCGAGGAAATGATGCAATCTGTGAGAGCACTCTTCAAGATCGAAGAACGTGACCTGTTGCCACTCGTTGACCGATCATTAGATTCATGATTATTTCACACAACACGAGCCCGACGCTTGTAATAGTTCGAGTCTGAAGACGAAAATACGCCATTTCAGCGACGTATTCCTCGATCAGAAGTCAGAAATACGTCGAACCATCGAAAGATTGATGGCCAGACCCATCGTACTCTTGCGAATCGTGGCAATGATCCGCAGGGTCTGATAACTCCGGATCGTAGGAGAGACATGAGATAGGGTGGCATAACTTCTCCTTCCTTTCCGCAGGAGATCCTCGTTCATAGTGGCGAGCATGATGTCTTCTATCGAGACTGATTTGACTATGAGCCAAATAATCCCCCACTTAATGCTAGAAAAATCCCTAGGCCAAGACCATGGACAGTCTTTCTATAGAATTCTCAGGGGCATTTAGGGGCTACTACAACAACCAACAAGGGGCCAACAAGGGATATTCCTAGCTGTTTAAGCTGGAAAGAATAGGAAGATACGACGTTGAGTGGCTGATGCGTTGTTGGGCTCACAATGAGGGCCAGGCCAAGGGATTTGGCCGTTACAGCTTCAGGAGTAAATTATGGAAATGACGTGGGAAAATCTGACGCGGTTGTTTACATGGGCGGCGAAGCATGGATCAGATGCTCCCTTAGCTGATACAGCAGGTGAAGCCATTATTATCGACGGTGCTGTCACGAAGGATGACTTTCAGCGTTTCTTGAACTCTCAGTCCGGATCTCCAGAGAATTGACCCTGAAGAGTAGGCATAAATACAGCATGTATTAGAGCCGGCAGTGGATGAATGACCTAAATTTGGAGCGTATCAGCATTAATCGTTACTGCATTGGGATCGCGCTATGGGTTATTCCTTTAAAGATCACGAGACCGTGTCGGAGGGAATCAAGCGGATTGCGATCGAGGAGATCGATAAGGCGGTTGCGCAAACAAAGCCAAAGGTCAAGAACTGGGACGAAGCGATTCACGGCGCGCGGGTGTCGCTCAAAAAATTGCGCGCGCTGCTGCGGTTCGCACGAACGAAAGACAATGCCGACGTATTCAGGCACGAAAATGCTTGCTATCGTGAGGCAGGGAAACGCTTGTCAGAAGTGCGAGACGCGACGGCGATGATCGAGGCATTCGATCAGCTGACCAAACACTACGCCGATCAACTTGCGCAGGATGCTTTCGCTGAGATGCGAAAGTCCATCTTCAAGGTATGGATGACGAAGCAGTCCAATCAACGCAAAGCCATCTCGGAGGTGGCGCAAATGTTCAAATCGGCACGGTCGCGGGTGACCGACTGGCCCATTGGCGACAATCGCTTCTCCGCGTTACGCCAAGGGTTGAAGCGCAGCTACAAACATGGACGTACAACCATGACGCAAGCCCAGACCAAACCGAGCGT
>JBBRRN010000278.1:0-5307 GCA_038200685.1 Nitrospirales bacterium | reverse complement strand
GGTTTCCCAGACTCTGATCGGAATGCCATACTCCAACGCACGCAACTGCTCAAGCTTCTCCGCATCCTCCAACCGCCCGGTGGGAAGGGACGCGAGCTTCAAGAGCGTGTCGCGCCGGTACATATACAGACCGAGGTGCATGTAATGCAGCCCTCCGACCGCTTGCCGACTGGCGTCGTTCCGCACCAACGGAATCGGCGCGCGTGAAAAATAGAGCGCGTTGCTGAGATGATCCGTGACCACCTTCACCACCGAGGGATTGTGAACATCCTCCGTCGAATCGATCGTACGCTTCAATGTCCCCATTCCTGCGCCGCTTTTGATAAACGGCTCAATGAGATCCGTCAATAAATCCGGCTGCAGCGGGATTTCATCTCCTTGTAAATCGACAAAATAGTCCCCCTCGAACATGCGTGCGACTTCGGCGACCCGATCGGTGCCTGTCCGATAGTCTCCTGCTACCATTACGACACGCCCACCAAATCCTTCCACGGCCTGCTTGATCCGCTGGTCGTCTGTGGCGACCAAGACCTCCGTCACCGCTCGACAAGCCGCCGCTCGTTCGTAGACATGTTGGATCATGGGCTTCCAGCCGAGCATGACCAGTGGCTTCCCTGGAAAGCGCGTCGACCCGTACCGAGCAGGGATCACCACCATGACGGACGGTGCAGCCTTAGTCATGACCGAGCGTCTCCGAGAGCTGATTCGCCGAGAGCGTTGCGGTGCCGACCATACCGACAACAACACCCGCAGCATGGTTGGCCAATGTCGCCGCATCTCTCATTGACGCACCGGTTGACAGCGCAAGGGCCAAGGTCCCGATTACGGTATCGCCCGCACCGGTGACATCGTAGACTTGGCGGGCCAGTGCGGGAATGTGCCAGGAGACGTCTTCTCCCTCGTACAAACTCATCCCTTTTTCACCGCGCGTAATGAGCACCGCTTGGCACCCTAACCGTTGTCGGATGATCGCCCCGGCCTCGTTGCTGGCCTGATCGTCATCGCCATGCACCCCGGCGGCTTGTGTGGCTTCAAGGTGGTTCGGCGTGATGACCGTCGCACCCTTGTAGTAGCTGAAGTGTTCGACTTTCGGATCGACGATCAAGGGTATGCCGCGAAGTGCGGCGAGCTGCGTGAGTTCCGACATCAGCGTAGCGCTCACGACCCCCTTGGCATAATCTGACACCACAAGACAGGAGAGCTCCCGTAACCGCGAACTCACATAGCGGAGTATCCGCCGTTGCATCGCCGGCTTGAGCTCAGCACGGCGCTCCACGTCGTACCGCACAATCTGCTGATTGTGGGCGATGACGCGGGACTTTCTCGTGGTCGGGCGATCCTGGTCGATCACGACGCCTCCGCGCCCAACACGTGTCGATCCCAACTCCTTGAGGAGCATCCGGCCGCTTTCGTCCGAACCGATGACACCGCAGAGATCCGCCTTCCCTCCCAGAGCCAAGATGTTATTGAAGACGTTGGCGGCGCCGCCGAGCCGCAAGGATTCGGAGTCGACATGCACCACCGGCACCGGGGCTTCCGGCGAGATCCTGCTCACACGGCCCCAGATATAATGATCGAGGATGAGATCCCCGATCACGAGCACGGAGGCTTGCGGAAACCGAGAGATGTACTGCCGCAGTACTTGCGAGGATGCCGGACCTCCGCCGCTCTGAGCTCCAGAGCCTGCCGCAGTCTGGCGCGTGACCTTACCTTTACCTATTGAATGGCTTTGCCGAATCTTTCCCATCGTACCCACTCCGTCATTTGACCTTGCCCGCTCCACGACCAGTAAATACGGAACGCCTTTCCGCGGATCTTTTCCTCGCGCACAAATCCCCAAAACCGGCTGTCCAGGCTTTGATCGCGGTTGTCGCCCATGACAAAATACGAACCATCCGGAACGGTCACCGGCCCGAAATTGTCTCGTGGGTTGAT
Organism: Nitrospirales bacterium; assembly: GCA_038200685.1. Classification (GTDB taxonomy): domain Bacteria; phylum Nitrospirota; class Nitrospiria; order Nitrospirales; family Nitrospiraceae; genus Palsa-1315. Next base: position 3,372 of record JBBRRN010000278.1, on the reverse strand, counting down.
CGCGCCGTCGATGACCCCCGGATCGATCCGCTGGGTGAACGACTTATCGTCTAGAACGACTCCGTTGACCAGCACAGCTTTATTGCGAAGTTGGACAGTATCGCCCGGAGTCCCCACCACCCGCTTGATGAAATCCTTTTCCTCGTCTTCGGGAAACCGGAACACAATGATGTCTCCCCGCTGCGGCTTGCCGAATTCGATCAGGGCCTGCGACGCATAGCAATTGATGGGGGGAAAACTCACAGAAAATTTGCACTGACTTGGCCATTGAATGCCGTAGGTCAGCTTGCTGACGAGGATATGATCCCCGATCAATAGCGTAGGAATCATCGAGCCGGAGGGAATCTTGAAGGCCTGGACGACAAACACCCGGATCGCAAAGGCCAGGAGCATCGCCACGATAATGGCTTCTGCATACTCGCGAACGAGCGACTTTCTGACCGGCTGTCCCACCGCCGATGGTCCGTTGAACACGGCCGGCGCTCCTGCGGCATCCGTCCTCCCCTGTGGAGCCGCGGGCCTGAGATCGTCCGATGAGGGGCGCTTCGTGTCTCCGCTCATTCCTCACCGACTTTCAAGATGGCGAGAAAGGCTTCTTGCGGCACCTCCACATTCCCCACCGATTTCATGCGCTTCTTTCCTTCCTTCTGCTTTTCGAGGAGCTTGCGTTTCCGTGAAATATCGCCGCCGTAGCATTTCGCCAGCACGTTCTTCTTCATGGCGCCGATCGTCTCGCGCGCGATGACCTTGCTCCCAATCGCCGCCTGAATGGCAATCTCATACATCTGCCGTGGAATGAGTTCCTTCATTTTCTCGGCGAGCTGACGCCCACGCTGAATGGAACGATCTTTATGGGTGATGAACGACAACGCATCGACCGCTTCGCCGTTCAAGAGAATATCGAGCCGCACGAGATCGGACTCGCGATAGCCAAGCAGCTCATAATCGAGCGAGGCATAGCCCTGCGTGCGCGACTTGAGCTTATCGTAAAAATCGAGAATAACTTCGTTGAGCGGCAATTCATAACTGATCGTGACCCGCGTCGGATCGAGAAACTGCATGCCCTGCTGAATACCTCGGCGTTCCTGGCAGAGCTGGAGAATGGCCCCCATGTACCGTTCAGGCGTAATGATCGACGCCAGAATAAACGGCTCCTCAAACGAGTCGATACTGCTGGGAGGCGGGAGCTGCGATGGGTTATTGACTTCCAACACCTCGCCCTTAGTCGTCAGCACGCGATAGACGACGGTCGGTGCAGTGGTCAACAGCGTCAGGTTATATTCACGCTCGAGCCGCTCCTGGATGATCTCCATGTGCAGTAGGCCCAAGAAGCCGCATCGAAACCCGAATCCCAAGGCAAGGGACGTCTCCGGTTCATACACGAACGAGGAGTCGTTCAACCGAAGCTTCACCAACGCATCGCGCAAATCTTCGTACCGACCCGTGTCGGTGGGATAGAGCCCACAGAACACCAGCGGTTTCACTTCTTTATACCCGGGAAATGGCGCGCTCGTGGGCGTCACGGCGTCCGTAAGGGTATCGCCGATTTTGACGTCTGCGACTTCTCTCATGTTCGCGCAGAGGTACCCGACCTCACCGGTCAGCAGCTCAGTCTTTTTGGTCCGTTTCGGAGTAAATTGGCCGACTTCCATCACTTCAAACGTCCGCTCATTCGACATGACTTTGATCTTCATCCCGGGCCGTAGGGAACCATCCACCACTCTCGTCAGCACGATCACCCCTTGATAATTGTCGAACCAGGAATCGAAGATCAGCGACTTGAGCGGCGCATCGGGATTGCCGGACGGTGGAGGAACTCGATCAATGACCGCCTCCAATACCTCCGGCACGCCTTTCCCATCTTTTGCGCTGATCGGTAACGCATCGCTGGCATCAAGCTGCAAGATTTCCGAGATAGATTGTTTCGTCCCCTCGACATCGGCGCTCGCGAGATCGATCTTATTGATCACAGGGATAATGGTCAGGTTATTGGCCATCGCCAGGTTCACATTGGCAATCGTCTGAGCCTGGACCCCCTGTGTCGCATCCACGAGCAAGAGCGCACCTTCGCAGGCCGCCAAACTGCGCGACACTTCATAGGTAAAATCGACGTGCCCCGGCGTATCGATTAAATGCAAGGCATAGGTCTTCCCGTCCTTGGCCTTATACCGGACTGCCACCGCATGGGCCTTGATCGTGATCCCGCGTTCACGCTCCAAGTCCATCGCGTCGAGAATCTGGTCTTTCGATTCTCGGGCCGTGACTGCGCCAGTAGCTTCCAGAAACCGGTCAGCGAGGGTTGATTTGCCGTGATCGATATGGGCGATAATCGAGAAATTGCGTATAAGGCTTTGCAAATCCTAACTCATTTCCCAATAAAATCGGTTCATTATAGTGAGCGCCCCCGATGTTGTCAAAGTAAACGCCCTCCTCGTATAATCCGCTCCGCACCGATTTCTCGCTGGCTCTCATGATCGACACCCTCACCACTTTTCACGTACCAGTATGACCACAACAACAAAAAATCGCACGACCACCCTCGCCGATTGGGACCACCAATACCTTTGGCATCCCTTTACCCAAATGCAGGAATGGGAACAGGAGAAGCCGCTCATTATAGAACGAGGAAAAGGAACGTATCTGATCGATACAGAAGGGAAGAAGTATCTCGATGGCACCTCCTCCATCTGGGTCAACCTCCATGGCCATCGCCACCCAACGCTCGACCGGGCGATCAAGCAACAGCTGGAGAAGGTCGCGCACTCCTCGCTGTTCGGACTCTCCAATCCACCGGCAATTGAACTCGCGCAAGCATTGATTCGAATCGTGCCCAAAGGCCTGACGCGGGTATTTTATTCCGACGATGGGTCGACGGCAGTCGAGATCGCGCTCAAAATGGCGGTCCAGTACTGGCAGCTACGACGGCCAGAGGCTGGTCCGAAAAATACATTTCTCCACTTAAAGCTGGCCTATCATGGCGATACCGTCGGCGCCGTCAGCGTGGGCAACATTGACCTCTTCCATGGGCGATTCAAATCGCTGCTCTTCCCCACCGCCGAAGCCGACCCGCCCTATTGCTATCGTTGCCCGCTCAGTCAGACCTACCCTTCGTGTCAGATGGCCTGCCTCGACCCGATTGAGCAAATTCTAAAAGAACGGCACCATGAACTGGCCGGCTTCATCATCGAGCCGCTCGTGCAAGCCGCAGCAGGCATGTTGACCTCCCCTCCTGGCTATCTGAAGCGGATTCGTGAGTTGTGCACCAAATATGATGTCCTCTTAATTGCCGATGAAGTCGCCACCGGATTCGGCCGTACCGGCAAGATGTTCGCCTGCCAGCATGAAGGGGTCACGCCGGATTTGATGGCGATC
>JBBRRN010000277.1:0-5315 GCA_038200685.1 Nitrospirales bacterium | reverse complement strand
TCACCCATGCCTCGGTCCCTTCGCCCACGGCGATCAGGCCCGGCGAGCGCAGGGGTCAAGGGGGCCGGCAGAGCTACACGGCGACTCTCGTTCTCCGTTCGAATCAACCACCCGAGTCCGGGTTCCGCTTGACCAGCACAATAGAATAGGATCGTTGTGGTTATATTCACTCCTTGAGACACACTGCTGGGCCTTGGTGGGCGAAGCGTCCCCTGGGGCTTGGAAATGGGGGAACGCATGGCACATGGACACTCTGATCCGACCCTGACGCACCCGGTCGGATACAAAGCCATGCCATCCCAGCCCATGGCCTCTGCATCCGATGAAGCCGCTCACTCGCAAAGCGGGGCCGCGTTCCCGATCGTCGGCGTCGGCTCATCCGCTGGCGGCTTGAGTGCCTTGACGAGCTTCCTCTCCAAGCTCCCCACGAACACGGGCATGGCTTTCGTCTTCATCCAGCACCTGAACCCGACTCACGACAGCCAATTGTCCGTCATCCTATCCCGTTATACTCGACTTCCGATCATCGCAGCCGATGACGGTATCGCGATCCTACCCGATCACATCTACATCATTACGCCCAACACCAGCCTCACGGTCGAGCATGGAATCCTGCGTACGACCCCGCGTGAAGAATCGCCAGGATCGCACCTGTCGATCAACTTCTTCTTCCAATCCCTGGCGCGCGTCCGAACCGGCCGGATCATCGGAGTTGTCCTTTCAGGGACGGGAACCGATGGCACCCTCGGTCTTGCCGCGATCAAAGCTTCTGGGGGCATCACCTTCGCTCAGGACGACACCGCAGAGCATGGTGGCATGCCGCAAAATGCCATCAACCACGGCTGCGTCGATGTTGTCCTGCCGCCAGACGAGATCGCCCAGGAAATCGTGAAGATCTCCACGAACGGCTTCCCGGCGATACGTGAAGTGCTCCCCCTGCTGGCGGAGCGGGGTGATCCAGACGGTGAAGGCGACACCTCCGCGCTGCCAGAGGACGACAAGCACATCATCGCGATCATCGAGTTGGTGCGCGCGCACGCTGGAATCGACTTCACGCAATACCGGCCAACCACCATCAAGCGTCGGATTCTGAGACGTCTCGGGTTGCTTGATCTGCCGTCGCTCGAAGATTACGAGCGATTCGTCATCGGGCATCCAGAGGAAATCGCTGCATTGGTCAAGGATCTGCTCATTAACGTGACGAGCTTCTACCGCGACGCAGCAACCTTTACGGCCCTCACAACGACCATATTCCCCGTGTTGATGCGCGACCGCCAATCAACAGAAAACATCCGCATCTGGGTGGCAGGGTGCTCGACCGGTCAGGAAGTGTATTCGATCGTGATTGAGTTGCTGGAGTATCTCAAAGATACTCCGTCGAGCCCGGGCATCCAGATGTTCGGTACCGACATTAGTGAGTGGGCGCTGAACAAGGCACGAGCCGGCTGCTACTCCGCAATGGCCGCCGCTGACGTCCCGCCCGATCGACTCGCGCACTACTTCACCAAAGATCCGATTGGCCACCGGATCAACAAGTCCGTCCGAGATCTGTGCGTTTTCGCCAAGCACGATGTGACCGTCGATGTGCCCTTCACTAAGATCGATCTGATCAGCTGCCGGAACCTGCTCATCTATTTGGCACCGGTCCTGCAGACGAAGGTCTTTCATACCTTCTACTTTGCCATGAAACAGAGTGGCATGCTGCTGCTCGGATCGGCGGAGTCGGTGGGGCGATCGTCTGATTTGTTCGGAACCATCGATGAAAAGAAGCGCATCTTCAAGAAGATGCAGACGTCACGTCGCGTCAGTCCGCCCCCTATGTCCACCAAGCGCGAAGTTGTTGCGAAAATGGCATCATCAGCCCAACCCTCGACTCCTACCGTGATCGACTTGCAGCGCGCGGCTGATCGGATCGTTCTCAGACGCTTCGCTCCTGCGGGGGTGCTGATCAATGAGTCTCTGGACATCATCCAATTCAGAGGGCAAACGAATCCATACCTCGAACCGGCTCAAGGCGAGGCGAGCCTCCATCTGCTCACCATGGTTCCGTTCAGTGTCGCCGATGCCCTCAAGGCGGCGATCAGCGAAGCAATCGAGCATAAGGTCCCCGTTCGTCGTGAACGGGTACCGATGCGGCGGGAAGCTCATGTCCGCGAAATCATTTTCGAAGTCATTCCGGTCCTGATGGCAGACGGTCACGCTGGTTCGTTCCTGATCTTGTTCGAGGAACAGGACAAATCCATCCTTGCCTCGCCATCTGCGCTGGCACGGGATTCTGCTCATGCCGGCGGGATATCAGCGGATGCCCATGAGGTTCTTCAACTGCGCACCGAGTTGACGGCCGCAACGGTTCACATCCAATCCCTCGCCGAGCAGAACCGCATCCTTGCAGAACAGCTCCGGGCGGCAACGGAAGAAACGTCTTCCACCACTGAGGAGTTCCGCAGTACGAATGAGGAACTGCAAACGGCGAAAGAGGAAGTGGACGCGACCAACGAAGAACTGATCACCGTCAATGAAGAGTTGCGCAACAGCAACCAGTCGCTTGCCAAGACCATGGAATTGACCGCCGCCATCGTTGAGACGATGCGGTACCCGCTTCTGGTGCTGGATGCCGAACTTAATGTCGAAAGCGCCAACCTAGCCTTCTTGACTGCGTTTCGCGTAACGGCCGAACACACGCTCGGTAAGCGAGTCTACCAACTCGGTAATGGCCAGTGGGACATCCCGGAGTTGCGGCGACTCCTTGAGGACATCCTGCCCCACAACTCGGCCTTCGATGATTTTCAAGTCACACATGTTTTCAGCGCGATCGGCCGGAGAACCATGCTGATGAACGCTCGTCGGCTCCATGGGGTGCTTCCCCAGCCGCGTATCGTGCTGGTGATCGCTGACATCACGGAGCAGATCCGCGTTGCGGATGACCTTAAGGAGAAGTCGCAAGAGCTGGTTCGTTCCAATGCCGAACTCGACCAATTTGCAGCAGTGGCGTCTCACGATCTCCAGGAGCCGCTGCGTATGATTTCGAGCTACGTCACGCTCTTTGAGAAGCGATATGCATCGACCTTCGATGATAAGGCGCGCGAATACATGAGGGCTGTGACTTCGGGCACTGAACGTATGTTTGCGATGATCAAAGCAATCCTTGCGTACTCGCAACTTGGACATCAAGGATCTGATTTCACCGTGACCGAATCCGATATATCGCTGCACGGCGCGTTGGCCAATCTCAAGCACACGATCCTGGAGGCCAAAGCGGTAATCGCCGAGGGCCATCTGCCGAAAGTCATGTCAAACACGCAGCAGTTGACCCAACTATTCCAGAACCTGATTTCCAATGCTTTGAAGTTTCACAGTGATAAACGTACGCCAACCATACATATTAGCGCAGTAGAGTCCGAACATGAGTGGACCTTCGCCGTCGCCGACAACGGCATTGGCATGAACCAGGAGCACTTGGGAACGATATTCCAAATGTTTCAACGACTTAATTCAGCGGCGGAGTACCCGGGAACCGGGATCGGACTGGCAACGTGCAAGAAAATTGTCGAACATCATGGGGGACGCATCTGGGTCGAATCACAATTGGATGTCGGAACGACCTTCTACTTCTCCCTGCCGAAAGCACTGACATCGTCGAGTCGGTCGAGTCGAGAGACTCCGCCGTGAATGAGACCGAGCAGCATCGCGATCTCGTCGTCATCGGCGCGTCTTCGGGCGGCGTACTGGCTCTGAGAGGGCTGCTTGAGGCCCTGCCAGATAAGCTTGACGCTGCCGTGCTGATCGCCATGCACATCGGCGAAGGTCGCACCAGCATCTTGGCAGAGGCGCTTCAGCGTTTTACGTCCATGCCTATTGCCGATGCGGTCGATGGTGAGCGCCTTGAACTGGGGCGTATGTACGTCGCCGTTGCCGACAATCAACTCACCGTCGAGCAAGGAATTATTCGCGTTTTGCCATCGCCGAAGGTAGGGCCGTACCGTCCTTGTATCGACACCCTGTTCCGATCGGCGGCGGCAGTGTACGGAAAGCGGGTCGTGGGGGTGGTGCTTTCGGGAATGCTTTCCGACGGAACGGAAGGATTAATCCACATCACGGAGGGCGGCGGCATCACCGTCGTGCAGGACCCAGCTGAAGCGAAGGAGAGCGGCATGCCCGAGAACGCGATCATCGGCGACCACGTCCAATATCGCCTGCCTGTGCGAGATATCGCCCGCCTGCTCGTAAAGCTCACCGAAAAGTCGTCAATTACATCTCGATGAACTCTTTGCGAGAGTTTCCAAAACTCACCGACTGATTTTACCAGGAACATACCGAAAGCCGATGATTCCATGCCTAACACGACGAAAACACACATCCCCACCATCGTCTATGTGGAGGACAATGCAGGCGACGCGGCTCTGCTCGATGAAGCTCTGCGCGAGAGCGGGCATGCTATGAAGCTCCTGGTGATCGAGGATGGCGACAAGGCTCTCCATTATTTCGAGGTCAAGGAGAGTGCCCGCGACCTCCCTCCTCCCCACTGCATTCTTCTCGACACGCATCTTCCCAAGGTCACCGGTGGCCAATTGCTGCGCTTCCTGCGCGGGACGCGTGTCTACGATGATACGCCCATATACATTTTCAGTCCCGCGAAGGACTATGCGGATATCATCGCATCTTGCTTGGTCTCCCCGGAAAGCTTCATTCTTAAGCCAACTGTATGGTCAGGATTTCTGGAACTCGCTCGCCTATTAATGAAAAGCGCCATCGCCAACCAGGATAATCTACCCGCGAGTAAGACAGACACGCTACCCGAGGTGCATGCCGAGGGTTTGCTGCGTGATCCTCTCGCTTGAGTCTTGAACGTCCATGGCAGCTCCCATTGACGCACACAGATATTCCAAATGTTCCAACGACTGAATTCGGCCAAGGAGTACCCGGGAACCGGGATAGGTCTGGCAACATGCAAGAAGATCGCCGAGCATCATGGGGGACGCATCTGGGTCGAATCGCAATTGGATGTCGGAACGACCTTCTACTTCACGCTGCCAAAATCAACGACGCCATCGAGCCGGTCGAGTCGACAGACGCCGCTGTGAACAAGATCGAGCAGCATTGCGATCTCGTGGTCATCGGCGTGTCTTTGGGCGGCGTGCTGGCGCTCAGAGGGGTGCTCGAAGCCCTGCAAAAGAGTGTGCGTTCAACCATGAGTACTAGAGGACGGAAAACCCTAGCGCTATAATCGCGCGCTAAGGAGGTCCCATGCAGACCAAACCTACCAGCGCAAAGCGCGGTCAGAAACCAAATCCCTCGATCCGAGGCCGCGCCCTCAT
>JBBRRN010000276.1:0-5316 GCA_038200685.1 Nitrospirales bacterium | reverse complement strand
TTGCCTTCGACCAGACAGTTGAGCAACCGATCGTGCTCAGCCTGGTTCTCTTTAGTAGCCACCAGGAATCGCCAGGGCTGACCGTTATTCGATGAAGGCGCCCACCGCGCCGCTTCGAAAAGACTCCGGAGCTTCTCCGGCTCGATAGGCCGATCGTCGAACGCACGTGGACTCCACCGCTGCCTCAGCAAATCATGGATTGGGTACTGCGGGTCGGCAGGTTTCTTCATGGCCTCACGATCCTTTGCTGCCGTCCTTGGGTCGGTCTTTCTCGGGAGACCAGCCACCGCCAAGGGCCTTGTAGAGTTGCACCACCGAAACCAGATGGAGCCGATGGGTGGCGGCAAGCGCCAATTCCGTCACAAAAAGGTTCCGCTGCGCAATGAGGACGTCCAAATAGTTTGCCAAGCCACCTTTGTATCTCAGGCTAGCAAGATGCAAGGCCGACCGCAAAGCATTGACCTGCCTTTCCTGGGCAGCCGCCTGCTCACGGGCCGTGCTAACTCCCACCAACGCGTCTTCAACTTCCCTGAACGCGACGAGAATCGTTTGTTCGTATTGGGCCACAGCCTGTTTGGCTTGTGCTTCTGCAGCCCGCTGTTGAAACCCCAACGTTTGGGCATTCAACAAGGGGCCGGTCAGTACAGGGGCAAGGACTCCGAAAGTGGTTCCCGGCGACACAATATCCGTCAGGGTCGGACTCGCCACACCGAGGATTCCCGTGAGCGACAGTTTGGGAAACCGTTCGGCCTTTACCACTCCAATTCTAGCTGTGGCTGCAACCAGTTGTTGCTCGGCCTCTACGACATCAGGACGGCGCTGGAGGAGTTCTGAGGGAAGACCGGCTGGCACCACAGGCGGCATCATTTGTTCGGTCAGCGATCGCCCCCTGGCGATTTGACTGGGATTCCTCCCCAGCAGCACGCTGAGTTCGTTTTCTTTTTGAACCATTTGACGCTTCAGCTCCGCAATGCGAGCAGCGGCATTTTCCCGCTCCGCCTCAAATTGGTCAACATCCAGCTTGTTGATCATGCCCTGCCGGAGCCGTGCTTGACCGATTCTCACCGACTCCTCCCACGCCGACAATGTGCGCGTAGAGATCTCCATCTGCATGTCGAATTGCCGAAGATCGAAATACGCCTGCGCCACTCCACCCACGATCTGCAGAGTGACGGCTCGTCTGTTCTCCTCCCGTGCCAAGAGATCCGCCAAGCCCGCCTCATTCGCCCTGCGGATTCTCCCCCAGATATCCAGCTCCCAGGACAGAGATCCTTGACCATATTTGTTAAAAGCACTGGGAAAACCGGGGAACAGAAACCCTCCCGTGCGAGCGAGGGGAAGATTGCCCGTCGCGCTGAATTGAGGGGCAAAGTCCATTCGAGCCGTGAACAGGCGCGCCTGGAATTCGTCGATACTGGCGACCGCTCGCTTGAGATCTTTGTTCTCTTCTAGTGCAATACGGATCAAACGCTGGAGTTCTTCGTCCCGGTAGAGTTCCCACCACGGCATATTCGCCAGGGAAGGCAAATCTTTCGGTTCTTCGGCCATGCGAAAGGAGTCGGAGGTGGGAATGTCTGGACGAGAATAGTCGGGCCCCATCGCGCACGCGAGCAGGAGAAACGAAAAGACTGCGAGGACGAGGCTGCGCATATCACTCTCCTCCTTCTACCTCTAACGGAATTGAGCGTGTCCCAGAACGGGGAGCCGCTTGACCGGCACCTCGCCGACTCAGTTTTCGAACCAACACAAAAAATAGCGGCACGAAGAAGATGGCCAGGAACGTGGCAGCCAACATGCCACCAAATACGCCGGTCCCGATGGAATTGCGGCTGGCTGCGCCCGCACCGCTGGCGATGACTAATGGCACGACGCCCAGAATAAAGGCCATGGAGGTCATGATGATCGGCCGGAACCGAATCTTGGCGGCTTCCATCGCGGCATCGACCAGGGAATGTCCGGCTTCATAGCGTTTGTTCGCGAACTCGACGATCAGAATGGCATTTTTGGCAGAGAGTCCGATCAGCGTAACCAATCCGATTTGGAAGTAGATGTCGGTAGACATCCCCATCACCCACACAGCGGACAAGGCTCCGAACACACCAAAGGGCACGGCGAGAAGCACGGCAAAGGGCACGGCCCAACTCTCATACTGCGCAGCCAGCACAAGAAACACCATCAGCAGACCGAAGCCAAAGACAAAAATCGATTGCTGCCCGACCATCCGTTCCTGGTAGGAGATCCCGCTCCAATCGATCCCATATCCTTGGGGAACCAACACCTCCTTGGCTACCTGATCCAGTGCATCGAGCACCTGCCCTGAACTGTACCCTGGTGCTGCTGCTCCCAAGACCAGAGCCGTGTTATATCCGTTGAAATGGGTGACCGGATCCGGTCCACTGGTGAACTCCGTCGTCACCACGGTATCGAGCGGAATCATGGTGGATCGCTGTCCATTTACGGCACGCACGTAGATCTTGGCGACATCTTCAGGCGAAGAGCGAAATTGCGCCTCGGCCTCCGTCTGCACCCGATAGACACGGCCGAATTTGAGGAAGTCATTGATGTAGAGGTTGCCGAAATAGGCCTGCAGCGTGTCGAATACTTCGGAAATCGGCACGCCCAACGATTTGGCTCGCTCTCGGTCCACATGGGCAAAGATTCGCGGCGCGCTCACGCGAAAACTGGAGCCGACCGCTCCGATCGCCGGGTGCTGTCTAGCTTTGGTGAGAAACTCTTGGGTCACACCGGCGAACTTGCTGAAATCACCGCTGCTAGGATCTTGAAGCTGGAGGGAAAATCCGCCCGTGGCGCCGAGTCCTCGGATGGCCGGGGCGTTAAAGGCCAAGATCAGCGCCTCAGGAATTTTTGCGAACTCTCCATATGCGGCGCCGATCAGGGCCTTCACGTGGTTCTGCGGTCCCTGCCGTTCGTCCCAGAGATGCAAGGGCACAAACATCGTCGCCGAGTTCGGCCCTCTGGTACCGAAGACGAAGTTCTGGCCGGCCAACGCATCGGTCGAATGGATCGCAGGAACCGAGAGAAAGTATTTTTCAATTTTGCTCAGCACCTTATCGGTCCGTTGCTTTGATGCGCCATCCGGCAGCTGGACGATTGTGATGAAGTAGCCCTGATCCTCTTCCGGCAAGAAGCTGGATGGAATCGTCTTGAATAACCCGGCGGCAAAGAGGCCGATGATGCCGAAGAGCACCATAGATAAGACCGATCGGTTGAGGATCGTCCCCACGACGGCCGTATAGCGAGCCTGCGTCCAACCGAAGAATCGATTGAAGACACCGAAAAAACCTCTATGCTGGCTGTGGCCTGGCTTCAGTACCAGGGAACAGAGGGCTGGACTCAGCGTGAGGGCAGTGATCCCGGAGATGATGACGGAAATGGCGATAGTGATGGCAAATTGTTTGTACAACTCGCCCGTGATGCCGCCCAAGAAACCCACCGGCACGAACACGGCGCAGAGCACAAGCACGATTGCGATCACCGGTCCGGTCACCTCATCCATCGCCTTCTTGGCGGCATCCTTCGGCGAAAGCCCCTCTCCTATGTGGCGCTCGACGTTCTCCACCACCACGATGGCGTCGTCGACCACCATCCCGATGGCCAAAACCATCCCAAAGAGCGTGAGGGTGTTGATCGAAAAGCCGAGCGCCTGCATGCCGGCAAAGGTCCCGATGAGGGAGACCGGTACGGCCACGCCTGGAATCAGCGTCGCGCGCCAACTTTGGAGGAACAGATACACGACGAGGATGACCAGCACCATCGCTTCCGCCAGGGTCTTGACGACTTCTTGGATGGACACTTCGATAAATTTGGTCGTATCGTACGGAATATCGTAGGAGACCCCCTGTGGGAAGCTCTTCGATACCGTGTCCATTTCCTTCCTGACTCGCTTCACCGTATCGAGGGCATTGGCGCCTGGCGACAGGAAGGTCAAGAGAAACACATTGGGTTTGCCGTTCCACCGGCCCTCGAGACTATAGGATAGAGCGCCCAGCTCGATCTTGGCGACATCTTTTAAGCGGATCATCGAGCCGTCCGGGAGCGCCCGGACGATCATCTCCTCAAAATCACTCACGTCCGTAAGACGGCCTTGTGTGATCACCGGGATCGTCAGTTCGGTGCCTCTTGGCGCCGGTTCTCGCCCGATCGTCCCAGCCGGAAAGTCCCGATTTTGTTCGCGGACGACACTGGCAATGTCGGTGGGCGTGAGGCTGAGTTGCGCCATCCTGGTCGGGTTCAGGATCAAGCGCATTGAGTAATTCTGTCCGCCGAAGACCACTGCGTCTCCGACGCCAGGCAATCGTTTGAGATTATCGATCACGTTGAGGAGCGCGTAGTTGGAGATAAAGACGGTATCTTTCGTGGGATCGCTGGAACTGAGCGCGACGACCGCCAGCAGGTCCGGCGACACTTTCTTGACCGAAATGCCTTGGCGAACAACTTCGGGAGGCAACTGAGGCTCTGCCAGCTTCTGGCGGTTCTGGGTCTGTACCTGAGCGATGTCCACATTCGTCCCAATCTCGAACGTGAGCTTGATAGTCATGTGCCCGTCATTGGTGCTCGTGGAGTCGTAGTAGAGAAGGTGGTCGATGCCGGGAAGCTGCACTTCGATCGGGCGCGCAACTGAATTTGCGATCACTTCTGCGCTCGCGCCTGGATAATCGGCCTCGATCTGGATGACGGGCGGCGTAATTTCCGGAAACTGGGCGATGGGCAGGCCTTGTAAGGCGACCAACCCCACGACGACAATCACGATGGACAGGACCGACGCGAAGATCGGACGATCGATAAAAAAGTGCGGAATCATTTTGCCTGCTCCGGCGTCGCATCTGCCGGCTGGCCGGAAGCGGCTGGGTCGGATTGAGTATACGGAACGGTTTTCACCGGCGCGCCCGGTGCGATCATGTGGAATCCCGCAATGATCACCCGCTCTCCCTCGCGTAACCCGTCTTCGATGGACCACTGACTGCCGCGCCAGGACGTGGCCCGAACAGGGCGGATCTCCACCTTATTGTCGGGGCCGACGACAAAGACGATGGGCCCCTTGGGTCCCTGCTGAACGGCGCTCTGGGGGACCAGGATGACGCCGGTTCTCACGGCGCCCAAAATTCGGACTTTCACAAACTGTCCCGGGAACAGGACGCTATCCGGATTAGGGAAGATCACGCGAAAATCCCTGGTGCCGGTGGCCGAGCGCACGCCGACTTCGAGCAAATCAAACTTGCCTTCATGGACATAGGTGCTGCCGTCCGTAAATGTGATAACACCGCGCAGTTCGTAGAGTGTCGCGCCTTGGATTCG
>JBBRRN010000275.1:0-5361 GCA_038200685.1 Nitrospirales bacterium | reverse complement strand
GCCGACCCTGTTGTGCATGCAGGAAGCGGTGCTCCGACATTTGGTGAAGATCGCCGGGCTCCAAGAGATGACCATTTGGCGCAACAGAAACAAAGAATGGCACTTGAGTGTGACGGTGAAATCTCGTCCGCACGTACTCTATCTCAGCACGCGCCGCGGGACAGCGGGTTAGTGCCACTCGTCAGGTCACGCTGGTGTTACGGTAAGTGGTCGTAGTTTCAGACTCGACCCTGGAGTCAGTATCAGCTTACGGCCCGATGTGGAAGAAGACGACCGGCCGCTATCGGGCGGTCCAATCGAATTTCTGAATTGCTGCTTGACGACGAATGCCCGTCCACCAGGGAGATCGAACCAATCTTGCTGAGGTCCTCTACTGGCTGACCATCAAAGGTAAGAGCCGCCCTAATTCTTCCTCTCTCCCAGCGCCGACCGCCGGCGTCAGACGCTGTTCCGATGACCTACCTGAACTGTGCATATTTCAGCCGCAGGTGTTGATCCATCTCGAAGAACAGGCCACCAACATAGAGGGTCGTGTTTGACGTGGCCAGCGCGAGCACCTCACCGGGAAAGTCCCTGATCTTGGGGTTGAAGGAGGTCAGTGCGCCGGTCTTCGTGAGACGTGCGATATACCCCTGAGGCATTCCACCGACCTGAGTGAAGGATCCGCCGATATAGACCTCCTCGTCTGTGACCACGATCCGAAAGACTTCCGGTCGCTGACCGCCGGTTACGTTCGGATTGAAGCCGGTCACCTCAGCGCCCGTCGGGGGATTAAGCGTGGCCACATTGTTGCGTGCCGCTCCACCGATACTCGAGAAATCCCCAGCCACGAACAGCGTACTGCGCGCGAGCACGATGTCGAAGATGGCCGGGCCTACGTTGCTGCCGCCGCTGACATGTGCATCGAACTGAACGTCGACATCGCCGGTTGTCCCCGAGATCTTGGCAATCTTGTTGCGCGATTGACCTCCGATCGTCGTGAAGTCACCACCCACGTAGACGCTATCCCCGGACACCTGGAGCGTTCGAACTCGGCTCGGGTTCACGCCGTTGAGGGGATCCGGGTCGAAGGACTGCCGTCCCACGTCCACGAGGCCCGTAATCGGATTGAGCTTTGCGAGATCGAGTCGTGGCTGGCCTCCGATGGTGGAGAAATCGCCGCCGACGTAGACGTCTGAACTCGTGACGACGATTGTGTCGACGCCAGGGATGTGACCACCCGTGGCATTCGGGTTGAAATTCGGGTCGAGCGTGCCATCCAGCGAAACCTTTGCGATCCGATTGCGCGGCTGGCCACCCATGGAGGTGAAGTTGCCGCCGAGGTAGATAGCATTATCCCTCACGGCAATTGCGCTCACATCATTGAAGGTGTTCGGGCCTCCAGGGCCGGCATCCGGATTGAACGAAGTCGGGACGCCGTCAGCGTCGAGTGCTGCGACACCATGTCGTGTGACCCTGTTCACGAACGAAAGCTGTCCGCCCACATAGACGCTCGTACCGGCGACCGCAAGCGTCTTCACCGAAACCGCTCCGTCAAAGGCACCGATGTGGGGGTCGAACGGGAGCACCACGCCTGTTGTGGCATCCACCTTCGCCATGGCGGTACGCGGTGCGCCACCGACGCTTGTCAGGAACCCACCGAGGTAGAGTTCCGTACCGGAAACCGCAAGCGCACGAATACCATCGGTCGCGACGAGCTTCGCGTCGAAGGGGGTCAGCGTGCCCGGGACTGCGTTCAGGCGTGCCAGCTTGGGGCGCGGCTGACCTGCGATATTCTTGAAATCACCGCCGGCATAGACCGTCGTCCCCGAAAGAGCGAGCGAGAGGACGATGTCGTCGGGATTCGGCGCAAACTCCGCCGCCGCATTGCCGTTCGTGGCCGAGAGCTTCGCGAGATGGCGGAGCGCCTGGCCGCCGATGTTAGTGAAGACGCCGCCGACATAGACCGAGTTGCCCGAGACCTCGATCGCCATGATCAGTCCGCCGCCGGCGCCGAACGTCGGGTTCGTGATCCAGCCGAGATCGCCACCCGTCGTCCCGGCAACTTTGGCAAGCCCGTTGCGGGTCTGGCCTCCCAGTTTCTCGAACTGACCGCCGACGTACACCTGCGTACCCGATACCTTGAGCGCAAAGACCTGACCGTCGGTACCGAGCCCTGCCGGGTTGAAGTTGGTCACAGTGCCCGTGGCGGCATCGACCGCCGCGAGGTTGTTGCGTGTTTGGCCACCGATGTTCTCGAAGCCACCACCGACATACACCGTACTGCCGTCCTCGGACACAGCGAGTGCATTGACGGCGCTGTTCTGTCCTGGCACACCCGGATTGAAATTGAGGTCAACACTACCATCAGCCAGAATGTGAGCGATCTTTGATCGAGATTCGCCGCCGACCGAGGTAAACGTGCCTCCGATGTAGAAGCCATTATTGCCATCGCGCACACTCGCCCGCACCTCGCCGTGCTCGGTTTCCACTAGCGGTACGATCCGCTTGGCAGTGGCAGAATCGAGGCGCACGAAGGCTCCCGTGATGGCCGCCAATTCATCGAAGTTCCCGCCGATGTAGGTGACGTTGCCATGCGGCACGATCGTGCTGACAGCCCCATTTCCCAGCACGCCGAACGCCGACGGGGTCGGCGTGCTCATGGGATTGAGCGCCTGCATGCTCGTGGGCCGGCGCACATCACCACCTACACAGCCAACTAGCGCGGTGACGAGGACTGTTGCGACCAAGAGCACCCAACCACTTCTCATATCTACCTCCTCACAGGCTCAACATTTAAGTTTAACTGTGTCAGTGCTCCGTGCAATATCCCGGACAACGACTTCCGTCCGAGATGTAATTTGGGGCTGCAGCCATTCTCCCATGTTGGAGTTTGGGGAGCAATGGAGCCGAAAGTACGGGTAATGTGTAGAAGTTCAACTCGATCCGGCAGTCAGCTATCGACCCTAAGCCGAAGTACACGACCGACCGCTATGGCTGCGTCCAATCTAATGACGGTATCAAAATCAAATCGACACTCCCATCGAGGACGAATAATACCTCTGCGAGCGGTTCCTTGCTGAGCACCACTCGCCCTAGAGCCGCTCAACGAGCGGGTGACTCCTCGCGATCAAGAGCGCTGACACCCGGTCTTCGTCATGAAGAGGACCAGGACAGCAGGACGGAGGCGTATGAGTCACAACAGAAGGGAGTGAAACATGAAAATGATCAAGTTGATGTTCGTCGCGTCGTACTGATTGTGTTGGCGCAAGCCGTGGTCACAACACGGTCACAGGCGCAAGAACCAAGCAGCGCGACCAGGGGGATGATTCTGAAGATGAACATACTCCCCCTAAGAGTTCCTGGTACTAGGAACCTCCCGAGTTCCACACAGACCAACGTCAATGAGGGGACCGCGCTTCCCGTGAGTGAAGCGTTTGGCTGGCGCTGATTGGGCGTTGTGCGCAACGGGCGCGACCTCAAGCGGTCCCCTTCACACTTTCCGGAAAACCAATCGGCACAGGCCAGGGCACCCCAGCCCTCCTTATACCGCCACTCAGCTTTTGTTTGCAGGCAGGACACGGTTTCATTGCAGCTGATCCATCTTTAAGCTGGCCTGATCAACCTCGCGAGCCAATCGGCTGGAACGCGCATCATGCCCTGGTCTGTCTCAATTTCATAGACCATATCGGATCCTGACCGATCGCGTCCCCGCTTCCTTCCTTGATATTTTTCACAGTGCCTGTCGTCGCACAATCAGGCACGGTGATGTAGTCGCCAATTTTTGCAATCTGTTCCATTATTCTCCCGCTAGCCCAGCGGCCTAATCTTGAGTGCTGCCGGCGATTTTCCGGCGCGTGTAAAGATTAACGAGTTGTCAGGCTGGACCTCGCAAGACATTCATCGCCGGACCTCTCGGTCTCAGGACGAAACAAAGGCCCGGTTCCTGTCGGATCTGAGCCTTCTCGCTCCAGTCTTGCAACGCTTCCACCGCTCCTTCACAACGTTTCCGTGGGGCCATCCACAGTTTTTGCATTGCGTGTGACTAAAGCATGATTTCCCTCTATCCCAATAGTCAATATCGCATACTAGGAACCACCCCAGTCTTCTTCGAGAGCGTCTTTCTCACCAAATGAAGTCAGGTAGTTCAGCGCTCCTAGTGGTCGAGGTCCATATTTGAGGCCGCGCCTTCCACTAATTACCGCAGCACGGCGTGGAGGAAGTCCATGATCGCCACGGGTTTCCTCATCGCCCGATGCGCGCCCAGGAGTGTGGTGACCTTCGAAAGTCACCCTCCTCTGACCCACCAAGGAGGACGATAATTTTACGGTGGGCGATTCACGACGCACGGCCATGGTGACCTCCAACCCATCCTCGTCAGGCATGAGCATGTCCGTGATCACGAGCGCCGTGGGCCTCTCTCGGAATCGGCGGAGTCCTTTCCGACTCTCGGACGCCTCCCAGACCGAACATCCAGCGTGTTCAAGCACCTGCTGAAGCAAGGCGGGGCCGGGTGCATCCAGCGCACGGAGGAGCGGGATTATCACTATGGCGCCACGCCGCAAGGCTTACTCTCCCTCCGTCTGATCTGGGGCGACCGAACGATGATCGACCTCATCTGGCGGGAGTACTATGTCAGTAGCCTATAGTCTTCCGAACCGGGAGAAGAAAACATGCTGCGTGGAGAGGGCTCGTTTACCCTCCGGGTCTTCGACCAATATGGCGTCGCGCTCCGGTACCTGGTCTGACAGCGAGATGCGCATTATCCCAGCGTGGAGTGCCTCATATAGGTGTTGCTTGGGGATTCCGGATTCGGCGCGGTCGAGTGGCGTTGAATATCTTTACACAGGCGGCCAGCTGGCGGACTAGGGAACAACCCAGTGCTTTCTCTTCCCTGAGTACAGTATAGCTCTAGCAGTGGCACATGATTCTGGTCAGGAGGGAAGCCTCGATGAACCGGCCTGCGATGCCTCGAGCCAGGGCTAGATGGGAGCGATGCGGTACGTCTATGCAAATAACCTCCTCTCTAGTCAGAGATATTCAGAAATGTTCCATTAACCGACGACCATCCGGCGCGCTTAAAGCCGGTCGTTCGGGTCTCCCAACCAGAGGAAGAGATGGGATGAACGCCGATCATTCCAAGGAGAAATGAACTAGTTCAAAGATGCGCTCATGGAAAAGTGGGGTAAATTCACAGACAAGCAAGAAGCCAGTATTTCATACAATGAGGAGGATTTATGTCGAAAAAAATGATCATGTTATCGGTCGGGGTGCTCCTTTTTTTGCAGGGAGGCCTCGCAATGGCAACCAATCCTGACACAGGGCCCGGTTGTGGCTTAGGAAAGATATTGTGGGCTGATAACGCGCACCAAAAGAATATCG
>JBBRRN010000274.1:0-5364 GCA_038200685.1 Nitrospirales bacterium | reverse complement strand
TGTCAGGCAAGAGCAAACCGCTGGGATATCGACGAGAAGGATGAGCCCCTTACTGGTGAACAGTGCAAGCAAAGGATAGCCCACGTGATGAGTCTGTGGTGTGATCCCTACCAAGGCCGACGCCAATCCCGACACAACGGTACTGCCGTAAGCAACGGTCACTGCACGCACAATGGCTCGCCACTGGATTGGGGAATTGCTGGCCACCATACGGCAGGCGGAAAAGATACGTCGCGGCACAATGAAGCCTGCCAGGTCACCACGTTTCGACCTGCCGACGTGAAGAGCGTTTGTGAAAAGTTCAAAGCATCGCAACCCGACTTCCCGCTCATGATCGGCGTCAGCGTGGCACCCTGCGTTTTTGGGAATAGGGACGGCGCATACCGGATGGCCTGGCGCTCGCACTCCTGCCTGTCGCCGCGCGCAACCCTAGCGCAGTGGCCGAGGCACTGCGTCGCGAACCGAGCAAAGACGCAGCGTAGTGCAGAGCCGTGGAATGAGAGATGAGATATGAGCGACGATTCCTGGCGATCTATCTGGTGTGCGGGTCTGTCTTGTCTCTCTCGTTTATCGAACCACACACCAGAAAGACCAGATCAACCAGTCTCCGCTACGCGCCGAGAAAGTAGGATGGCAAGGCCGAGTCCTATCGAACTGAGCTACCGTGCGATCCCGCCGGACCCTTCGGGAGTTTGTCGCTGGCCACACGCGTGATGGAAATTTCGCGAGTGTCTGCCTCGCCCTTGACCCCCAGCTTCACGATGGTTCCCGCTTCTCCTCGGATCATCTTGACCACCTGCTCATAGCTCTTTCCCGTCACCGTTGTCCCATCCACTGTCGTGATCTCATCTCCATGTCTGAGCCCTGCTTGCTGAGCTGGCCCCTCCGGACGGACCATACCGACATACAGCACCGCTGGATCACCGACACGCTCGGCCCCGACCTGGAGTGACAGGCCGATCACGCCATTCGGTAGTTTGGTCTCGTCTCCATGCGCATAGGGCGTTTCGCTCACTGGCTGGTCAGCAGCCCCGGCGCCGCCAGTCAACAGAAGTCCCATCATCACACCTGTCGCGATATAGATGCTCTTGATCCTCATGTGCAATCCTCCTTGTGAACTATCGTTGACTTGCCTGTCCTCGTACATGTGCTCCCGCGAACAGTGAGAGAAGTACGACGCCGCTCGTCGCTGAAACAGTTGGATAAACTAGCTGTGTCATCCTGTCCTCTCATCGAATAAAAGTGGCTAGGGTGTGTGGCTTCTAATAAGTGCTACCAGCAGCGTAACAAGCGGCGATGAGAGATGGATTAGGACGGTATTAAAAGATCCTCATTCGGTCTTGACGCAAAGGGTGAACGAGCGAGCTCCCAAAACTACGGAAGAGACGCCCCAGAATCTTCGCCGTGACATGAGCGACGAGAGACGAATGAGGTCGGAAATATTTTCCATATGTGAGTGATCACGAGGGGCTTAAACAAAGACTTCAGACCCCCTTGCTGTTCTCAATGATTTAGACGTGTGACGAGTGACGATTTGCGAATGACGAAGAAGGCCGACCCGCCACGCGCCGCGAGCGGGTCCGAGCCACCTTAACTGAAGAGCCGTTCAAGGAGGGTTTCGCGAGTGATCTCGAAATGTGTCGCAACGTCAGCAAGGACGGCCGAAAGAGTTCCAATACGGAGTGGGGTATGTTGCGGGATTGTCAGGTGATGCTCGCCATGCTCCTGCGTGGTCAGGCGAAGATGACTACCGGTTTGACGGGTGATGGAATAGCCGAGCTTGTGGAGTACCTGGGCCAGGTCGTTGCCCGATAGATCGCGGGGAAGCCTCATACCGCGATGACTTCTTCTCGAACATGGTGCAGCCGAACGACCTTGGGAGATTGCCCTTCGTCGAAGTGACAGCGGACGGCATCACGGATTTTTCCATGAAGTTCCGCGATAGTGTCAGCTTCAGTAAAAATGGAAACGCCGAGTGCCCGTGCGATGAACCCACCCTCAGGCGCGTCTTCTACCATAAAAATCAGCTCGCTCATGGTCATTTCTCAGAGGTGAAAGAACGGACTCTGTGTCGCTATGTTATTCCGGACGCTACGCAATGTCCAGTCAGGGAGGTTTCGCTAACGCGAGAAACAACAGACGAGCGACGACCCAGGTAGCCGGACTGCCACGCGCCGCGAAATGGATGGCAGAGTGTGCAATGCTGAAAGTTCAAGAGGTTGGATGAGTAACGATTGACGAAGAAGGCTGGGCCTCTACGCGTGACGAATATATGATTACAAGACTTGACCCCAATTTTTCGTCTCGCTCGTTTGTCGAATCAAACAAACCAGAAAAACCAGATGGACGAGATCAATCGAAATCGCCTCGACCCTGTCAGGAAAATACTCCCGACCCCTTTTCTGTTACCTTGTCTTATCCGCTCTTCGTGTCAGATGTCTTCCTGCGCCTCCAGACATCCCGAATTGCCTCAAGCAAGGGAGCAGGCCGTTCCACGTTATCAATAGTTGGCTCAAACTCGATATTTTTTCCATTCTTCCCATGCCTTCTGAAGACAGCACAGAGGAGAATTTCTTCGCCAGCGGCACTGGCAGCCATGAGGTCAAGCGCTTCAAAACGATCTGGTGAGTCAGTCGCTGAACGACCGGGGTGCTTTGGATTCGAGAAAGCCAACCATGCTTCTGAAATGAGAATCACTTCGTCGGCTCCGACTTTCTCAATCTCAAGCGCTAGCTTAGGCATCGAAAGATACTTGTCATACCTTCTCTGAAGCTCAAGATGCACCATACCTAGCCCTTTGCCACCTGCACGCAAGAAAGCGATCGTTAAGTGAGTTCCATCTTTGGTCAAGAGTTTTTTGGCGTACTCAAAATGTAGTTCTGCCGCTTGCCGCAGAGTGTTTTGGCCTGTTGCTAGGCCAGGTGGCACCTCAATGTCCGCATACCTCTTTCGTGCTTTTGCCGCAAGCATCGGATTAAATGATATTGGAAGTACAGCGGGCACTACCTTTGCCCCTGAACCAAACTCAGCCCACGATGTTCTTTGTTCTACCGAGGTGACCATGCAAGGTAATCGCCCATTTATTTGCTCGGTAGGGTTCTTCCAAGGAGTGTTATTTCCATCTTTGTTTCTCAGCGCAACGAAAACTTTGAGTCCTGCTTCTTTGTGTGCGTCACTGACCACATTAGATAGAACTCCATATGCGTGCGCCAGAGTTTCAAGAAGTTCTGCATCAGGAAGATTATTTACGACCCAACAACGTTCAACTTGTATAAATGCCTTTCCCTTAAGTGTTTCAGGTACATTTTTAGAGGATGCAAGCTGTGCGGCAATCATGTCAGTCGTTAGTAGCGGCGGCATTTCAGAAACAAAGACTGGCGTCGGGATGTAATAATCAATCATGCTCACCCGGGAGTGACTTCGTGTTTCTAGGTCGCCTTCTTTAACAATGGTGTTACGAGCACCCACCAGCCATCGCATTACGGGGTCTTGCTTCATGTGGGCTTGCCAGTTGGCATACCAGTGTTCGAAATTCGGTACGCCGGCATGTTCTTTCTGAAGAACGAAAGTTACGTTGCGAAGGGCTTGAATGCATGCGTTTAGGTTGATGCGAAACCCCTCAGGCTCGGCGTAGAGGTCCAAGGCTTGATGCCATAAGCGATGTGCTTCTTGCAGCCTTGAGTGTGTTTTCGGAATTGGACAGGCTCCTGGTTCAGGTATGTCATCAAGGCTATGCTGGCAGCGAGTTCTTGGAACGCTTTGTGCAAAATCCTGATCCGTTTGGACGTTGGTCGCCTCTTTTATCCTTCTCGATTTTTTTCGGTTAGCTGCACGGCCCATGGCGCCCCCATCCAAACATGATAGTGGGTTAAGAAACAGGGAGATTCTACTCTTTTAGGGGCGGCTTCGTCTCTTTTTGCGGGGTGGATTGATTGAGCGATTCTCTATTCCTTCCTAAGTATTGAAGGTGGCGGCCTGGTGCTTTCCCATCGTGCGCGCGTCCAACGAGGGGCGTCTGCGACCGCGCGTTGCGCGAGCACAGAGAATCACCAGGCCTCACTCCCGTTCTCTTTCCTTGTATTGGAGGGAGTGGCCGATGCTGCCCTCGACTGCGCGCATCGGACGCGCACATTCTGATTGTGCGCGTTCTGCGAGCAAGGAGGGCACCTGGCCGCGCCCTTCTCCTGCTTTATGGGCCGGTATTGGCTTGAGTGCCAAGAGTAACGGCTTCGATGGAAGCTTGCAGAATTTCGATCATGCGTCTGAGTTCCGGGAGCGACGTGCTGAGTGGTGGCATGAGAGAAAAAACGGGGACATTCTACGTTTCTGATCGATCTCGGCGACGGCGCGCGCGGCGGAATAACTGAATGGTGCCGGAGATACTAGGCCCGGCTGGTTTCGAGGCGGTCCATGCGGGTTTTTAGAGTGGAGATGTCCGTTTCGAGTGTGTGGATACGTTGGTCAAGCTGAGAAAATGAGAGCTGCATAGGAGCCCGCAATTCTTTGAACTCGTCACGAATCTCCTCGCGATGTTCTTGCAACTCATGCCGAATAGTGGCGTGGCCTTCCGCAATCTGGCGGATGTCGCTTCTGAGCGCTTCGGCCACCACGCCAAAATGACGTTTAATCTCTTCCATCTGCTCGGCGTTCATGGGTCGCTTGTATAGACCGATCTACTCAAAAATGCAACGGTGATTCCGCGCGCGACTTTCTCACCCGCCCACCCACTGGCACGCCGAGACGTGCCATTAACCCGGGCGAGGGGAGTCCGTGACCGCGCGTGGCGCGAGCACAGAAGATCATCGAGCTCCTCCCCTCTTCTTGTTTCACAAACCTGCGTCGGACGTAGGGAGTAGGGTAACGGTTTCGATGGAAGCTTGTAGAATTTCAACCATACGTCTGAGTTCCGGAAGTGACGTGCTGAGTGGCGGCATGAGGACGATCACATTGCCAATCGGGCGCAACAAGAGCCCTCGGAGGCGTGCGTCCATCGATACTCGATGCCCGACCCGCTCTTCGAGCGGATAGGGTTTCTTCGTCTGCTTATCCTCCACCAACTCGATAGCCACGATGAATCCCTGTTGTCTAATCTCTCCCACATGGAGCAGCTGCCGGAGCGGCAATAATAATTGCGCCATCGTCTTGATCTTGGGTTGCAGTCTGGCGAGCGTCTTTTCTTTCTGGAACACCTCGATGTTGGCCAGCGCGACGGCGCAGCCGAGCGGATTGCCGGTGTAGCTGTGTCCGTGGAAGAAGGTTTTGAAGTCTGCATATCTGCCGAGAAATGCCCGGTAGATTTCGTCAGTGGTGAGCGTTGCGGCCAATGGCATGTAGCCACCGGTCATTCCTTTGCTGATCGCCATC
>JBBRRN010000273.1:0-5365 GCA_038200685.1 Nitrospirales bacterium | reverse complement strand
GGACTGCTTCGTTGAAGAGTTTGACGGAGGCCGGGCCGATATCCAGTGCATACCACCCTTTGGGAATCTCCTGAACCGGGACGATCTTCGATTCCGCCCCAGGCTCGCGGCTGGCCGCGACGACACAATCGACCGGCAGATAGAATTTCACGCCGCGGGAAAGGGCATGGTCCTCGATGCCTTTGGCCAAGTCCAACATGTCGTTTTCGACCAGGGAGTTGCCGATCTCTAGCCCCTTTGCCTTCAGGAAGGTAAACGCCATGCCGCCGCCGATAATGACTTTGTCGACGCGCTTGCCCAAATTCTCGATGACGCCGATTTTCCCCGACACTTTCGCCCCCCCGAGAATAGCGACAAATGGTCGAACGGGGTTTTCAACGGCGCCTTCGAGGTATTCGATTTCTTTCTTGAGGAGAAAACCGGCGGCCGAAGCGGGAATGAATTTGGTGATGCCGACGGTGGAGGCATGGGCCCGGTGTGCAGCACCGAACGCGTCGTTGATATAGACATCGCCAAGGGCCGCCAGCGCTTTCGAAAAGGCGTCGTCGTTGTCCTCTTCCCCCTTATGGAATCGGAGGTTTTCAAGGAGTAGCACGTCGCCCGGCTTCATCTTGGCGACCATCCCTTCCACTACAGGGCCGATGCAATCGGGTGCAAACAGAATGTCTTTACCCATGAGTCGTCCAAGACGTTTCGCCACCGGGGCTAGACTATACCTGGGGTCGAATTTTCCGTTCGGTCGTCCGAGGTGCGAACAGAGGATCACCTTGGCGCCGTCGTCGATGGCTCGATTGATGGTCGGCAGGGTCGAGCGAATGCGGGTATCGTCGGTGATTTGGTGCGAATCGTCCAGCGGGACGTTAAAGTCGGCTCGGATGATGACACGCTTGTCTCGCAGTACGACGTCGTCGATCGTTTGTTTACGCAGTCTCATTGCGGCACCGTCAAGTGCGTTCTTCTGGAAAGAGGATCACTATGGAACAGAATCAGGCTGAGCAGGCATCGACCCGCGGTGCTCAGCGTCCTGTCGCTTTTTCCGCAATGACTTTGATCAAATCCCGAACGCGGCACGAATAGCCCCACTCATTGTCATACCAAGCCGTGACTTTGACGAGCCGCTTGTCGATGGCCATCGTGAGCGGGGCATCGAGTGTGGCCGAATGCGAGTCGCCCTTTTGGTCGATGGAGACGATCGGGTCTTCGGAATACAGGAGAATGTTTTTCATCGGGCCGTTCGCCGCTTTTTTGAAGGCGGCGTTGACGGAGGCGACGTCGCAATCCTTCTCGGTTTCGACCGTCAGATCCACCAGTGAGACATTCGGTGTGGGGACGCGGATGGCCAGACCGTCGATCTTGCCCTTAAGTTGTGGTAGTACCAAGTGTAGCGCCTTCGCTGCGCCGGTGCTGGTCGGAATCATCGACATGCCTGCCGCACGCCCGCGCCGCAAATCTTTATGTGGCAGATCGAGCAACTGCTGGTCGTTGGTGTAGGAATGGATCGTGGTCATGACGCCGTGCTTGATGCCGAAATTATCCAACAGAACCTTTGCCACGGGAGCTAGGCAATTGGTCGTGCAGGAGGCGTTGGAGATGATGTGGTGTGATTTCGGATCGTAAGCCGCGTCGTTGACGCCCAGGACGATGGTGACATCCGGGTCCTTCGCCGGAGCGGAAATAATGACGTGCTTGGCTCCTGCAGCAAGGTGCTTCCCTGCGCCTTCACGATCGGTAAAGCGCCCGGTCGATTCGATGACGATGTCGACCTCCAGCTCCTTCCAGGGAAGCTCTTTCGGATCCTTGATCGCGAGCACCTTTATTGGCTTGCCGTCGACGAAGATCTGATCGCCTTTGGCCTCGACGTTTCCTTGCAATGTTCCGTGTACGGAGTCGTACTTTAAGAGGTACGCGAGCGTCTTCGCGTCTGTGAGATCGTTGACTGCGACAAAGTGGAGATCGGGATCACCAAGCGACGCCCGCAGGACGTTCCGTCCAATCCGTCCAAATCCATTAATGCCGATCCGAATAGCCATGACGAGTAGTTCCCTTAAGAAAAATGGGCCGGTTCAATCCACCGGCAGAATGAGGCCGATAGTATCGACGCTCCTGGGGCCTTGTCAAGCCATACTAACGCGGTAACTCTGCGCCGGATCACAGAAGTTTCCCCCATCGCCCGAGCCGGATGTCGACAGAATTGGTGCGGAGCCCATGGATCTTTACCTTGCGTCTTTCTTGCCGGGTTCGTTAGAGTTTGTCGATTGTCGAGACAGAGATGTTCTTATGAGGTGTCGGTGAATCTCTTCGAACAGGCCACAATGGTGCTGGAGTGGCCCAGATTGCTCGATACTCTTGCCGTGCACGCCCGATCGACAATGGGGGCGGCACGCTGTCGTGCCCTCGAATTAGCAACCAGCCTCCATGATACGCGGCGACACCAACAACAAACGACAGAGATGGGGCAACTTCAAGCCTCCAGTGAGGCCCTGCCGGGTTTGGCATTTCCTGATATTCGGGACCCGCTCGCCCGGGCGAAGAAAGGGGCGGTATTGGAGGTTCACGAACTGCGAGATTGCACGATGGTATTGGAATTGTTGGAGGAGAGCGGCCGTTTTGTGAGGCGGCATCAACATGACGCTCCTGCGCTAGTATCTGTCGCCTCTCCCCTACTATCGGTCGACGAACTGCGGCCTCTGAAAACCGCGTTGGACGTAGCGATCCACCCCGACGGCTCGATCAAGGAGTCGGCGACGCCGGAGTTACGGCGCGTGACCCATCAGGCACAGGGACTTAAACAAGAGATGCGGCACCGGGTCGACCAGATGCTGCACTCACGTCGCTATGAGGACGTCCTGCAGGAACAGTACTTCGCCCAGCGAGAAGGTCGCTATGTCATTCCAGTGAAAGCAGATATGCGAGGGCGTGTTTCGGGGATTGTTCATGACGTGTCGGCTAGCGGGGCGACGGTGTTTGTCGAACCGCGCGAATTGGTTGAGCTGAACAATTCGATCAAAGTGACGGACCTTGAGATTGAACGAGAAGTGCGCCGTATCCTCCGTGAGTTGTCTACCCTCGTCGCCGGCCAGGCCGAGGGTATGTTGGCGGGGCTCGACGCGCTGGCTGAGTTGGATGGTATCGCCGCGCGGGCATCGTTTGGCCGCCAGCTGAAGGCGCATCCAGTCGAACTCAACAACGAAGGGCGGGTGAAGCTGTTGCAGGCCAGGCACCCGTTGCTCATGTTGTCGAAAACGCAGGTGGTCGCCAACGATATTTCTCTCGATGAGTCGATTCAGGTGCTTGTCATCTCCGGCCCCAATACGGGCGGAAAGACCGTGACCCTCAAGATCGTGGGACTCTTTGCCTTGATGGTTCGGGCCGGGTTGCACTTGCCTTGCGATGCGGGATCAGAGATGGCGTTCTTTTCCGATGTCTATGCCGATATTGGCGATGCCCAAGACCTGGCTCGCGATCTGTCCAGCTTTTCGGCTCATATGACCCAGATGATTCAGCTGCTTGATGAAACAGATCGCCCGCGCCGCTGCGACGAACACACCACTGCGCGACAATGGCTGGTCCTCCTCGATGAGCCAGTCACCTCGACCGATCCGACAGAAGGAGCGGCCCTCGCCGAAGCCTTGCTCTGCCGACTGGCCACGCTAGGGATGAAAGTCGTTGCGACCACGCACTACGGATCGCTCAAGGCCTTGGCCCACACGATGCCGGGCTTTGCGAACGCGAGCGTCGAACTCGACGTGGTGACGCTTTCGCCGACCTATCGGCTCTTCATGGGGGTGCCGGGTGGGTCTTCCGCGCTGGAAATTGCCGGACGATTAGGCATGGATCGAGCGCTACTGGATGAGGCAAGGCTGAAGCTCCACAAAGACGAGCGGGCCATGGAAACCATGCTGCATGACCTACAAGCGACGCAGCGGAAGTTGACCGACGATTTGGGTCGGGCTGTTGAAGCCAGACGGGAGGCGGAACAGGCAGAACAGCGGGCGAAGGCGCAGTTGGCTCACCTGAAAGAGATGGAACGCGAAGCGCAGAAGGGCCTCAAGCGAAAACTCAGTGAACAGTTCAGTCGTGCGCGGGCGGAAGTACAAGCCACGGTCGATGCCGTCAAGGGCGAGCAGAAGTTGATCAAAGCCAAAGCGGCGAAGCAACGATTGTTCGAACTCGAGGCACAGACACGAGCCGAATTAGCCCCACTCGGCATGGCGATTCCGCTTGAGCAGTTGGGAGTGGGGGATCAAGTCGAGATCAGCGGGCTTGGCATGACCGGTACACTCCTTGAAGCCCCACAAGGGAAGAAACGTGTGAGGGTGAAGGTCGGGGAGGGGGAGCTGCTGGCCACGGTGGCGAATCTTCTTGGCCTTGCACGAGGGCAGGCAGCGCCGCCGTCGCCAGCATTATCGAGTCCTCGCCGGTTCTCGTCAGGCGGTGAACTGGGGCTAGATGAACAGACGGTCGTGGATGTTCGAGGGAAGCCGGCGGATGAGGCGTTGGATGACGTGGTGGCGGCGCTGGATCGCGCAACGTTAGCCGGCGCGCCGTTTTTGCGCATCATCCATGGCCACGGCACGGGGAAACTCAAGGCATCGTTGAGAGTCTATCTGAAAGACTCGCCCTATGTGGTGGAGTTCCGCACCGGAGATCGGGGAGAAGGCGGAGATGGTGTGACAATTGTGAAGTTGAGGTAATGAGAGGAGGGCCAGTTTGATCCCCTTTGCTCGCGCAACGCGCGGCCTCCGAAGGCCCTCGTTGGACGCGCGCAGTCCGGGGATTCAGCCAGGCCCTCCTCTTGAGAGTGAGTGAAATAAGATTCAGATAGAAAGGGAGCGGCCAGATGTCCTTCTTGCTCGCAGAACGCGCACGATAAAAATGTGCTCGTGCAACGCGCGTAGTGAACGACAATCTGGCCGCTCTCCTTTGAAGAAGAACAGACGGCTTCAGAAGATGAGGGGATAGCCTAGGCCAGCGATTCGACAGCGACACGTAACTGTTCGGTCAACTTCATCGCCGCGACCGGTTCTTCCGGAGCGCGCGAGACTTCGATCGGCTTTCCGATGATGATCCGCAACCGCGGGAGGCCGATTCTGCCTCGCGAGAGGGCCTGTGCCGTGCCGATGAGGGGACCGGCACAAGCGGCGCGCCTGTCACAAGCGCCATGCGCGCGGCACCCCGGTGCCACACTCGGTTGCCGTAGATGGTGCCCTATGGTAAAATTGCGACTGCCTGTCCTGCTTCGAGCGCCTGCCGCATCCGTGCAAGAGCGAGCTGGTCGCCGCAGCCACGCATAATCCCGATTGCACCAAGTCCGTCGAGCACCCACGCGAGCAGACTGGATTGCCAAAGTTCCGCCTTCCCGAGG
>JBBRRN010000272.1:0-5368 GCA_038200685.1 Nitrospirales bacterium | reverse complement strand
TATAACAGTGTGCCTCCTTTGTTGCCAGCAAAGCCGCCTAAATCCTGTCCCTTGTTCCGCTTTTTGAGGCTGTGGTAGGCTGCACCCGTGCGGCACAACAAAGACACCCTCCCATCAGCCACAGCTTCCACAAATCTCTTGGCCCTTGATGAAGAAGGGCTGGGCCGACTCGTGCATCAATTCGGATGGCCCCGCTATCGGGCCGGCCAGATTTTGCGCTGGCTCTATCAACGTCGAGCTACAGACATCAACCAGATGACAGACCTTGGCCAATCGGAGCGAACAGCCCTGGCTTCACACGTCACGATTCAGCGCGCCGCAGGCTGCACCGTCTTCCGTTCGAGTGATCACACGAGAAAACTCGTCCTCGTGCTCAGCGATGGGCTCACCGTCGAAACCGTGCTGATTCCCGAAGAAGACCGCTTAACCCTCTGTGTGTCAACGCAGGTGGGCTGCACCTTGGATTGCGGATTCTGCCTGACCGGCACGATGGGATTAAAACGCAACTTGAAACCCCATGAAGTCATGGAGCAGGTGCTGACCGCCCAAGATCATCTCGACCCTGGTGAACGGATTACTAACCTCGTCTTTATGGGAATGGGAGAGCCCTTGGCCAATATCGAGGCCTTGTCAGAGGTCATCCGGCGACTCACCAACAAACCGTGGGGGCTTGGATGGTCGCCGAGACGCATCACGGTCTCCACTGCAGGCCTCGCCTCGCGATTGAAAGATATCGCACCACTCGGCGTGAATCTCGCCATTTCGCTGAATGCCACAACGGACGACCAACGCGCCAGCCTGATGCCAGCCGCCAATGGGATCGCCTCGCTCAAAACGTTGCTCGCCGCCTGTCGCCGCTATCCCTTGCCACCAACCCGACGACTCACGTTTGAGTACGTCCTGTTAGCCGGGGTGAATGATCACGGCGAGGACGCTCGCCGCCTCGTTAAACTCGTCCGCGGGATCGCATGCAAGATCAATTTGATCCCGTTCAATGAATTTCCAGGGAGTCCTTTCCGCCGCCCATCTGAGCACGGTATTTCCGCCTTTCAAACCATCCTGCGACAGGGGGGCCTTGACGTGTTCGTGCGTAAAAGCCGGGGGCGCGACGTCCTTGGCGCCTGCGGCCAATTAGGGAATCTCTCCCCTGAATACACAGAACGTGCCTTGACACAAATCGAATCCCGTTGCTAGCATACACAGTGCGCACCGCCCAAACATGACCTGGCTGTATTTTCAATCCATCATGCGATTATCGTGGCTGGCTGCTGCGGGCGGCCTTGTCTTTTTCCTCACATCTCCCGCGTTTGCAGTGGAACCTCATGAGTTTATCCTCTCCAACGGGATGAAAGTCCTCTTAGTCGAAGTTCCCAAAGCTCCGGTTGCGACCGTCCAGGTCTGGTACAAAGTCGGTTCACGCAACGAAGTGATGGGCCGTGCAGGCCTTTCCCATATGCTGGAACATATGATGTTCAAGGGCACCGCCAAATACCCCAAAGGCGAATTTTCCCGACTGATTCGCAAAAACGGCGGGACAGACAACGCGTTCACAAGCCAAGACTTCACCGCGTACTTTGAAAATCTCGCGGCCGACCGCGTCGAGCTGGCACTGGAGCTTGAAGCCGATCGCATGCAAGGACTCGTCCTCGACAGGCCTGAATTGACGACAGAACGAGAAGTCGTGAAGGAAGAACGACGTCTTCGCGCCGAGGACGATCCCCAAGGCGCACTGGTCGAAGCGCTCTTCGCGCAGGCCTATTTCAGCCACCCGTACCATTGGCCGGTGATCGGCTGGTTTGGTGACTTGGACGCCATGACGCTCGATGACTTGCAACGGCATTACGACACCTATTATTCGCCCAATAATGCCACCCTCGTCGTGGTGGGCGACATCAACACGGAGAGCTTGCTCCTCACGATCAAACAGCTCTTCGAACCGATCCCCCGAGGCCCAGAGCCTAAACCCATCGCTACCATGGAGCCGGAGCAAAAAGGTGAACGCCGGTTTCTCCTGAAGCGGGAGGCACAGGTCCCTTTCGTCATGATCGGCTATCGTGTGCCCAACTTTACGAGCGAAGATTCGTATGCACTCGACATTCTCGATTCGATTCTGTCGCATGGGAAAAGTGCACGCCTGTACCAAAGCCTTGTCTACGATCAAAAGTCAGCGCTGGCAGTCGGATCAGAATACAGTTTACTGCAGGCCGATCCTGGACTTTTTTACTTCTATGCTCTCGTCAGCCCAGGCCAGAAACCGGAATCGGTGGAGGATGCCCTTCACCAAGAGATCAAACGGCTCCAGACCGATCCACCCACAGAGCTAGAGCTGCAACGGGCAAAGAACCAGGTGGAAGCCGCCCATATTTTCGAACAGGACTCCAACTTCCGGCATGCGATGCTACTCGGGCAAGCTGAATCTGTCGGTGCCGGGTGGCGGAAAATAGACCAATTTGTCGAACAGATCCGGGCAGTGACCACCAAAGATATTCAGCGTGTCGCCCGTCAGTACTTAACGGAAGATAATCGGACCGTCGGCACATTGATTCCCCTGCCTCCCAAACAACCAGAGACACCCTCCACCGCAGCACAGCAGGGAAGACCGTATTGATGACGACGACAAGACTACGGCCCGTTGCGCCTCGACGACAGACAGCTCTGACCCTCGTGGCAGGACTCTGTGCGCTGCTCTTGGCTAGTGGCTCTGGCGGAGCGGCAGAGATCGCACCGACAAAATTTATCACGCCAAACGGCATCACGGTGCTCGTCCTTGAACAACATTTCCTCCCCGTCGTCGAAGTCCACGCGCTCATTAAGGCCGGCTCGGCGCAAGACCCTCCCGACAAAGCAGGGCTCGCGAACCTCGTCGCCAGTCTCCTGGACGAAGGGACAACCACGCGCACATCGAAACAGCAAGCCGAGCAAATCGACTTTGTCGGCGGAACCTTGGAGACTAAAGCCTCAGAGGATTTCACCACCGCCTCAGCCCGCGTACTCAAGAAAGACCTCGACCTCGGCTTTACTCTACTCGCCGATATGCTGCAGCACCCCGCGTTTCACAAGCAGGAATTCGAACGGATTCGCACTCAGCTCCTGGGCGAGATGGCGAGCGACAATGACGACCCAGGCCATATCGCCATGAAGGCATTCAATCAACTTGTGTTCCACGGACACCCCTACCGGTGGCCGGTCAATGGAACAGAGGAGACGCTCGACAAAATCACCCTAGCCGACGTACAAGCCTTCTATGGGAAGGAATATTCCCCTTCCCAAGTCATCCTGACCATCGTCGGCGACATCACGCTTGAGCAAGCCACTGCGCTGGCACAGAGCCATTTTGGCGCCTGGAAGAAGGGGCCCGCGACAGCTCGGAATATGAAAAAGCCCTCGCCGGTCGAACGAAAAACGGTTCAACTCATCGAGAAAGATCTCACCCAATCCACCATTATGCTTGGCCATGAAGGCATTCCACGCACTCATCCGGATTATTATTCCGTGACGGTGATGAACTACATTCTAGGGGCCGGCGGATTTTCCTCACGCTTAATGGATTCGATTCGTGACAAGCAGGGATTGGTGTATGGGATCATGAGCCATTTTGACGCTCGGCTGATGCCTGGTTCTTTCTGGGTCAACCTTCAAACCAAGACGGAGACGACGAATCAAGCCATCACCAGCGTCCTGTCAGAGATCAAATCCATTCGTGACACACCCGTATCCGACCAGGAGTTGGCCGAAGCAAAATCATTTCTCGTGGGCAGTTTCCCTCTACGATTTGATTCCACGTCAAAACTCGCACACGTGCTCGCTCAAGTGGAACTCTATAACTTGGGATTCGAATATTTTTCGGACTACCCGGCATGGATAGATCGGGTCACAAAGGAAGATGTCCAACGCGTTGCCAAACAATATCTGGATCCTAAACGATACGCCTTAGTGGTGGTAGGCGACCTCGCCAAAGCAAAGGTCAAATACTAGCAGGATGCTGAAAAAGTCCGCCAGCGGCGTTCTCGCGTCGCTCAGAGGCTCAACGTACCGAAACCTACGCCGTCGCCTCTTCGGTCGCTACGGCCTTGCTGGACAGATTTTTTGAGCATCCTGCGCGGCGTTCTCCTGTTGCCCTAGACATGCGACTATTGAATTTTTATCGTGCCACATATAGCTTTTCTGTGTCCTGTTAGCTAACAGTGTGCAACTCTTAAGGGCATAAATATCCATGATGACCGACTCCCTCCACGTCAAACTCACAACGCTCCGCCAGGTCATCTCAGACATGCAGTCCGTCCTGGTCGCCTTTTCCGGTGGGATCGACAGCACCGTCGTCTTGAAGATCGCGTATGAACAACTTGGTGAACAGGCGCTGGGCGTCACCGCTGTATCCCCAACGTTTCCTATGATCGAACTCGATGGGGCGAAACAGGTGGCGTTAGAGATCGGCGCGCGTCATGAACTGGTCCACACCGATCAACTCGAGATTCCCGCCTTCGTGCAGAACGATGCCACCCGCTGTTTCCATTGCAAGACCGATCTCTATCAATTGTTGGACGGGCTGCGGGAACCGCGCGCAAGCCGATGGATTGCGGATGGTACAAACCTTGATGATCTTGGAGATGATCGGCCAGGAATCAAGGCGGCACGAGAGTGGGGGATTCGAAGTCCGCTCGTCGAAGCTTCCCTCTCCAAGTCTGAGGTGCGGGCGCTAGCCCAGATGTTGGAACTCTCAAATTGGAATAAGCCGGCAGCGGCCTGCCTCTCTTCCAGAATCCCTCGCGGCGTCCCGATCACGATCGAAAAACTCCGCCGAGTGGAAGAAGCAGAAGACATTCTGCATGCTGAAGGATTTCACCATATGCGCGTACGGGAGCATGGAGAAGTGGCGCGAATCGAGGTCGGAGCGGAAGATTTTTCTAGGCTGAATCACCCGGACTTGCGTGCGCACATCAGCACTCGCCTGCGCAAGGTGGGGTTTCGATTTATCTGTGTGGATTTAGAAGGATATAGACCGGGAGGGGTCAGCCTAAGCTAACCCCTCCAGATCCAATCATGAACGCTGATACGACTTTGACAGCGCCTCAAGCGCCTCATCTGCAAATTTTCGGTGGTCCCCTTCATTCAGGCTTCGCTGCACGACTTTCTCCGCAACCATCAAAACCAAGTCAGTGGTTTGGGCGCGAATATCCTGAATCGCCTTGCGGCGCTCATGATCGATTTCACGTGTCGCATCACCTTTGATCCGGTCGGCTTCAACCGTCATCCGCTGCTCATTTTCCTCCATGAGCCGCTGCGCTCGTTCTTTTGCGGCAGCCAGAATTCCTTCCGCCTCTTTCGCAGCCGTGTTCAGCTTGGCCTCATACTCCTTAAGTTTCAGTTC
>JBBRRN010000271.1:0-5390 GCA_038200685.1 Nitrospirales bacterium | reverse complement strand
CTCCTTGAACACCTTGAACTCACTGGCAGCTGCAAAGGCGGTGACATCGTATAACGGCATGTCAAAGCGTAGGTCTGGCTTGTCGGACCCGTAACGCCCCACAGCTTCGGCATAGGTCATGCGCGGAAATGGAGTCGGCAGTTGGACGCCGCCCGCATCGCGAAACACCGTGACGATCATCTGCTCCATCAAGCTCATGACTTGTTCGCGATCCGCAAAGGATAGTTCCGCATCGATCTGTGTGAATTCAGGCTGCCGGTCATTGCGCAAATCCTCGTCGCGGAAGCAGCGCGCGATCTGATAGTAGCGATCGACTCCGCTGACCATGAGCACCTGCTTAAAGAGCTGCGGTGACTGCGGCAACGCATAGAACTGACCGGGATTCACTCGGCTCGGCACCAAATAGTCCCGCGCACCTTCCGGCGTACTCTTGGTCAAAATCGGCGTTTCGACTTCGAGGAAACGTTCTGCATTCAGAAATCCACGGACGGCCTGCATGATGTTGTGCCGGAGGGTTAAGAGTCGCTGCATCTTCGGGCGACGAAGATCCAGGTAGCGGTACTTCAGTCGGATCGACTCCGTCACTTCAGCATCGTCTTCGATCACGAACGGCGGCGTCTTCGATTCGTTCAGAATCTCCACGGCATCCACGAAGATTTCGATCTCACCCGTGGGCAGATTGGGATTCTTGGACTCGTCAGGTCGGGCCATCACTTGGCCCGTCACCGACACGACACATTCGCTCCGCAAGGTATGGGAAGCTTGGTGCACCGATGCATTGCGCTCGGCGTTAAACACCACCTGCGTGATTCCGGTTCGATCCCGTAGATCGATGAACATGACCATGCCATGGTCGCGCCGCTTCTGAACCCAGCCGTTTAAGACAACCGTCTGCCCGACAGCGGCTTTGGTGAGTTCGCCGCAGCGATGAGTTCTGACCTTCATACCACCTTCGCTTTCTTGGAACGGGCCCATCCGACCCGACTGATCCGCTTCTTCGGCCTGGGAGCCTGTTGCTCTCTGTCCTCTGCTGAAGCCAGCTTCTCGTCCGCAAGTTCGCGCAACGCGTTCGCTTCACGGTCGGTCAGGTACCTGAACTCACCCGACTCAAGATCGCCCAACGAGAGCGGGCCCATCTTCACTCTGGTTAGCTTCAAGACTGGATGCCCCACCGCCTCCATCATCCGCTTCACTTGGTGTTGCCGCCCTTCGCGGATGGTAATTTCAAGCCAGGAATTCAGCTTGGCCTTCTTGACCTTCTTCACAATAGCCGGGCTGGTCATACCATCTTCCAGTTGCACGCCTTGCTCCAACTGCCGGATATGGTCATCCGTCACTACCTGTTTGACCTTGATGAGATAGGTCTTCGGCACATGGTAGCGGGGATGGAGCAACGTCTGGGCCAAGTCTCCGTGATTAGTCAGCAGCATCAACCCTTCGCTGTCGAAATCCAACCGACCGACAGGAAACACCCGCACCGATGTCCCGCGGAGAAAATCTTTCACCGTCGGCCTGCCTCCCGGATCGTTCAACGTCGACATCACGTTCTTCGGCTTATTGAGCAGCAGATAGACATACGGCTGGGTGGAACTGATATGCTTGCCGTCCACCTTGATGTGAGCGCGATCCGGATCGACCTTGGTGCCAAGCTCCGTCACCACCTTGCCGTTCACGGTCACGCGCCCAGCGGCAATCCACTCCTCAGCCTTCCGCCGCGAAGCCAATCCCGTTCCCGCAATGATTTTTTGAAGTCTAATTTCCATAATGTTTGAACCGCGAAAAGTGAAAAGTGAAACGATCGTCTACGTCTCACCTTTTACATCTAACGTCTTACTCCCATTCTATAGTGGCTGGCGGTTTCGAGCTGATATCGTAGACCACCCGATTGACGCCCTTCACTTCATTGATGATACGGTTCGATAGCTTGCCCAATACGTCATTGGGAATCTTGGCCCAGTCGGCCGTCATGCCATCCACACTCGTGACGGCGCGGAGCGCGATGACATGTTCATACGTCCGCTGATCGCCCATAACACCCACAGTCCTAATCGGCAGAAGCACGGCAAGCGATTGCCAAATCTCTCGATACAAACCAGCGGCGCGAATCTCCTGATCGAGGATGGACTCGGCTGCGCGAAGGATAGCCAGTCGCTCCTTATTGACCGCTCCCAGCACCCGGATGGCAAGGCCAGGCCCTGGAAATGGCTGCCGCCACACAATTTCTTCCGGCAGACCGAGCTCTTTACCCAGTACCCGCACTTCATCTTTGAAGAGTTCGCGCAACGGTTCGATCAGCTTCAACTTCATCCGCGCCGGCAACCCACCGACATTATGGTGGGTCTTGATCGTGGCTGACGGGCCCTTGAAGCTCACACTCTCGATCACATCGGGGTACAGCGTTCCCTGGACCAGAAACTTAACGCCGCCCGCCTTCTTCTTCGCCTCGGCATCGAACTGCTTGATAAACTGCTTCCCGATAATCTTCCTTTTACGCTCAGGGTCGATTACCCCTTTGAGCTTGGCAAGGAACGACTCGGACGCATCGATGAGCCGCACGTTAAGGTGAAGCTGGTTCGCAAACGTCTGTTTGACCTGTTCTTTCTCTCCCGCCCGAAGCAACCCATTGTCGACGAAGATACAGGTCAGCTGGTCGCCGATGGCACGATGAGTGAGAGCCGCCGCCACCGACGAATCCACTCCACCGCTCAACGCGCAGATCACACGCTCTTTGCCGACCTGCGTGCGAATCTGCTGCACCGCCGTCTCCACATAGGATTGCATCGTCCAAGTCGGCTGACAGCCGCAGATATCGTAGACGAAATTCTGCAAGAGTTGGGTCCCCTCCGGGGTATGTACGACTTCCGGATGGAACTGGAGGCAATAGATCCGTCTCTTGGAGTCGTCACGCCTCATCGCCGCAATCGGTGAATTAGCTGTGTGCGCAATGGATCGGAAGCCCGGCGGCATTCGCTCGATGCGGTCTCCGTGCGACATCCAGACAATGGTCGATCCGCCTTCGCCGATGCCCTTAAAGAGATTGCTCCGATCGTCGATGGTGAGATCAGCCCGGCCATACTCCCGGTGCTTAGATTTGGCCACCTCTCCGCCCGAGAGATGCGTCACGAGTTGCATGCCATAGCAAATGCCGAGAATGGGAACACCTTGATCGAACAGCTCCTTCGGCACGCTCGGCGCCTTTTTCTCGTACACGCTGGAAGGGCCGCCGGATAGCACGATACCTTGCGGACGATAGGCCAGAATGGTCGCCAAGGGGGCCGTGCAAGGGAGAATCTGTGAATAGACGTGGGCTTCGCGAATACGGCGCGCAATCAGTTGGGTGTATTGTGACCCAAAATCGAGGACTAGGATTCTATTGTGCCAGAGTTCCATCGAAGCGTGAAAAGTGAAACGTTAGATGTTAAACGAGGGAGATGACAGAAGAACGAAACAACATTTCACGTTTTACCTTTTACCTTTCACGGCGCCTACTCCCAATCCATCCGGTAATTCGGCGCTTCCTTTGTGATGATCACATCGTGCACGTGGCTTTCACGGAGACCTGCGACCGTTTGCCGGATAAACGTGGCCTTCTGCTGTAAGTCAGAAATCGTCTTGCACCCGCAATAGCCCATGCCGGACTTCACGCCACCGATCAATTGGTAGATGACAGCTGAGAGTTTCCCTTTATAGGGCACGCGCCCTTCGATACCCTCAGGAACCAGCTTCTGCACCGGACGCCCACCTTGCCCGTACCGATCTCCACCGCCTCGTTCCATCGCGCCGATTGAGCCCATACCGCGGTACACCTTATAGGTCCTGGCTTGGTACAGTTCGGTTTCCCCCGGCGATTCTTCCGTGCCTGCTAAGAGTCCGCCCAGCATGACCGAGGAAGCACCTGCTGCCAAGGCCTTGGTGATATCGCCTGAATACTTGATCCCGCCGTCTGCAATAATTGGAACCCCGCTACCTGCGAGGACTTTTGCGCAATCGGCAATCGCCGTCAGTTGCGGCATTCCGGCTCCGGACACGATGCGGGTCGTGCAAATCGAGCCAGGCCCCACACCCACCTTCACGGCATCCACACCGGCCTTGAGCAGGTCCTTCGCCGCCTCTGCAGTGCCGATATTCCCGGCGATCAGTTCGAGTCCCGGATACCGTTTCTTGATCATTTTGACCGTATCGAGCACCGCTTGAGAATGCCCATGAGCCGTGTCGACCACGACAAGGTCAACCCCGGCCTTCCTAAGCCGCGCCACGCGATCTTCCGTCTCCGGCCCCACTCCGACTGCTGCCCCCACGCAAAGCCGACCATGTCCATCCTTGCAGGCGTTGGGGTACATGATGCGTTTTTCGATATCCTTGATGGTAATCAGCCCTTTAAGCTCGAAGTGCTTGTTCACAACCGGCAGCTTCTCGATTCGGTGCTCGTGCAACACCTCGCGAGCCTTTTCCAAGCTGGTCCCTTCTGGCGCCGTGATCAGCTTGTCCCGCTTCATGATCTGCGAGACCTTCAAATCCATTCTCGTTTCGAACCGCAGATCGCGATTCGTGAGAATACCGACTAATTTTTTGTCCTTCGTGACGGGAATCCCGGAGATCCGGAACTTCGTCATCAGCGCGTGAGCATCGCGAATCGTCTGATCGGGCGAGATCGTGATCGGGTCGAGGATCATCCCGCTCTCGGATTTCTTCACCCGGTCTACTTCTGTCGCTTGATCCTCCGGTGACAACACTCGATGAATAATCCCTATGCCGCCCTCGCGAGCAATGGCGACGGCTAGACGCGACTCGGTGACGGTATCCATGGCCGAGCTGATGATGGGAATGTTGATCTTGATGTGGCGAGTCAGCCTCGTCCGCATGTCGACGTCACTCGGCAAGATCTGCGACTTGGCCGGAACCAATACCACGTCGTCGTAGGTCAGTCCTAAGCGGGGTTCTTTATCGAGCATATCGTCCCCTCACTGGCTGGATGTTGAAAAAGTCGCTTTTCTCACCCGCCCACCCCTGGCGCGCCGAGACGCGTCTTTCACCAACCAGCGTCTCGCATCGTTCAGACCCTCAACATACCCCAGAGGGTACGCCTCGGCCCTTCACTCGATGCGGCCTTGCTGGACAGCCTTTTTGAGCATCCAGCGGGAATGTTTTCCTGTTGGACACACACGCAGACCATCAAAGCTTTAGTGTCCTGAATGAGTTCTCCGCAGCCTATCAAATCTTTGTGACTCCTTGTGCCCGTGATGTGCCTTGCGGATTCTCAATCTCTGCCACCGCTTCGGCGTCCTCCTGAAGCCGCTCGCTCCCCTCGTCCGCCGGCATGAATTGCTCAACCCGAGTATTCCCGCTATCGACGACGAACACACTGCCCCTTACATCGACTGCAATACCGT
>JBBRRN010000270.1:0-5398 GCA_038200685.1 Nitrospirales bacterium | reverse complement strand
TCGAACCAACGACCCTCAGCTTAGAAGGCTGATGCTCTATCCGACTGAGCTACGGGCGCACGTTACTTTTCAATTACTTACGCGCAAAGGAGTCTACCATGGTCTCGACTAATGTTTCCGGGATGTTCTCCTGGAGGTATTTGTGAACCTTCTGGGCCGCTTGCGTCAAGTCCCGCTCATCAATCGCATTCTACCGCTTCCACACTTTCTCTGACTTATGGCTAACGATCTTCATGGCTGATAGTTGATATTAGGATCGCAATCCAAAAGCGAGCAACGCTAACTATCTTCATAGATTCTAACTGTCCCAAGGGATTGTCCCAGGGGTCCTCCTCCCACACTGAATCACTATTCGAACACCTGTTCAACCTCAGTGCGCCCCCCTGGAGCGTTGGGCCTCGGGCAATCCACCTGTTCACGCTCTTCAGGGCGAACTCGGCATGGCGGAGAAGAGCGCCACGCCCCATCGGATACGGCCTCCCGAAAGCCTGGCATGCTCCTCAAGAGAACTTACTCCAAATGGAACGATGAACACGCACCGGGACTGGGCGCCGCCCTGTCTTACTACACCGACTTTTCTCTCGCCCCGCTGTTGATGATTGTGATTGCCATTGCCGGACTCGTGTTCGGACACGAGGCGGCACAAGGCCAGATCATGGGGCGAATTCAGGGCTTGGTTGGGGAAGAGAACGCGAAGGCAATTCAAACCATGATCGAAGAAGCGAGAAAGCCGGCCTCAACTTCAGGAATCATTGAATATCATTTGGAAGGTAGAGGAAAAGTCGGGCGAGAGCATGCGGAAAATGCGCAAAGATCGTTTGATTTCCCTCATGGCGGTGCTAGGGACCGGATTCCCGCTGTTGATCTCCTTGGTGATCAGCGCGGGACTCTCGGCGGTTGGCGCGACGTTGGAACATGTTCGTCCCGGACCCGTATCTCATCGTATCATTTGCTGTCATCACGCTCCTCTTTGCGATGATCTTCAAACTGCTCCCTGACAATTCCGTTCGATGGGACGATGTGTGGATCGGCGCTAGCATCACGTCGCTTCTTTTCACGATCGTAAAGTTCTTCATTGGCCTGTGCCTTGGCAAGAGTGATGTCGGCGTCGCCTATGGGGCCGCCGGATCCCTCGAGGTCATTTTGGTCTGGGTATACTATGCGTCGCAGATATTTCTGTTCGGAGCTGAGTTCACCGCTGTGTATGCAGAGTCTTGTGGAACCCAGCTAGCCCTGACGTCACGCTCATGAACTTGGGGGCACATTGGCAGGTAACACGCTCTAAGATTGCTCCCGTTAGTTCCTGGCTCGACGGGTATATACGTACACGCGAGATCTTGAGTACAGCATGACACGGTTCTTCAAATGGTTGGCGCTGACCGCTCTTCTAGTAATTTAATAACTGGCGATAGGCAGCCGGATTGTGGTTAATCGGCAATTGCCCGCGCTTATCGAACATCAACTCAACGAGCAGGTGGAAGGGTATAGATTTACGGAAGGCCAGGCGACCCTCTCTCCCTCACTGTCGCTGGAAATCCAACGGTTGACCATGATCTAGACGGACCATCCTGATCCGCCAGTCGCAGTGATTCCCCGCTGGGTCCTCAGCATTCAGTGGAGTTAAATCTTCTCCGGGGTGCTGGTCAGCGATTATCTGATCAGCCGCCCGATCCTCCACACACCCTGCCTCAGGCGACGCAGGAACTGCAGGAGGCGGTGCCCAATCCAGGGGAAAGGATGGCGCGAGGCCGTCTATTCGTTTATCCCAATATGATCAACGAATTTAAAATCGAAAATGCCGACGTGACCTATGTGGATCAGGATGCGTCCTAACCGCCTGCATATCACACACCTCAAAGGGCCCAGGAAATTCACGTGCGTCGACAGTGAAGTTCTGTCCCTTGGCACCATCTTTCGCCTACTTACAGGTTCTTCTACATCGAGATGTTTGATGGATATTTAGTTCGGTGGGAAACCGATTAGACCTAAATCGGCAAAGAAGAGTCGGCAGGTCGCTCCCCTAACGAAGGAGCGACCCACACATGGGTACTGAGACAATTGCTACGGCCTCATTGAGCGGCTCTTGCCTGATTCGAGAGGGGCGTCAGGCGTACGGCGGATATCATTTCCATACCCGTCATTATTATTTTGGTCGAGCAAAACAAGTGTTTCCGTGTGATTCTGATCGGTCACCTTCGCCTCAATCTGATCCCCCCGTTGGATGGTTCTCATTATTTGAGTGTTTGTGTCGGTGTGCAAACGCACTTCCTTACCGTCCCCCTGCCTCACAAAATAGTTATCGCCTTCGACGCGTAACACTTCGCCCTGGATCGTCCTGCCACCTTTTGACTGCGCGCCCTTCATCGGATCTTTCTTTTCCTGAACTTCCTGACCGCCTTGCCTACGATTAGATTGGTCAGCTCTCATTTCGTCTGCAGCTGAAGCCGTATTATCTGCTTGCGCGGCGGTAGACAGACCAAGGCACAGCAAGAATCCACACGACATAACACCGACAACTTTGGGAATGGATACCATGAGACCCTCCTCGGTTAGATGTAAAACGCATACCTCTGTAACTGTCCGCACTGGTAGGATGGCTATCAGTCCGGAGTTTTTCCCTCCTGCTGATCAGCGCAGCCAACAGCTGATTTCACGGTATACCACCCCCGGCACCATACAAACGAGGAAATGCCCTAGTCGAGTTCAAGCTGAAGCGGCAGAACTCCATGTCGCAGTTTTTTTGTTGAGGTGAAAAATAAAAGCCAAGGAATCATGGCTCCGTATCGATGGTGGTGCTGCCTAGCTCATGATAGAAGTGTAAGAGAATTCGCTGTCGGGTGCCATCGGTGGCACCTGCTCCTGTATCTCATTGAGTTTCCATGACATGAAATTTCACTTTCTGCATCGTCTTTTTATGCTAACTGTTGTTTTTACTCATCTTCATCATGCCATGCTGAGGCGGGAGTTAGCCCGCGTGACGGAGGGGCGCTAGAAGCGGCAGCGTTTTTCGCGAGAGCGTCGCGATGAAGTATCGGATGATGTGCGGGTCTTTGCCGGTCTCGTCAGTCGCTATCGTGGCTGGGTGACCCGAGCGCCGAGTGCCCATTGTGGAAGTGCTTGAGCAAAAGGGTCACTGCGCGAAGAGACCTCCACGAGATCATCACC
Source organism: Nitrospirales bacterium (assembly GCA_038200685.1). Taxonomy (GTDB): domain Bacteria; phylum Nitrospirota; class Nitrospiria; order Nitrospirales; family Nitrospiraceae; genus Palsa-1315. The sequence continues at coordinate 2,233 of JBBRRN010000270.1, read as the reverse complement.
GAGCTCAGCGAGAGAATACCCCGTGCCAGAATCCTCCGGGCGGCTTTCCCGCCGTGGCAGCAGCGTACTGAGTCCCACTAAAACCTCTATCACCACCTCCGTGATCGGATAGGTCGCGCGGCCACCGGACTAGCTGGGGCCTGGAGGGTCCTCACGATCTTCTCCCGTAAGCAAATTGGCTTCTTGCGCTTCGAGTACCTGCAGATCGGTCAGAATGCTCTCAAGCACTTGCCGCCGTTGCTGGAGGGCCTTCTTGGGGATGTCTCGCGTCAATGGTTCCTGAGCTGATTCCGGCAAATTTACCAGCGCTTCGGCTTCCCCCAGGGTGGCATATTTGTACGATTCCACATACTGATGATTCGCGCTGTATATTTTGATCAGCATGTCTTCCGTGTCAGCATCAAACTGATCGAAGGTGGGATTCACGACCGTATGGTGGGCGAGGCCTTCGAGCTTATCGATCTGCGCCTTGAGACCATCGCTCCGGGATTCCGCATGATACATGGAATTGACTTCGGACATAACGTCGCCTCCTTCCCTGTTAAGTTTAAAATACGTTTCCCCTTCGCCCTGCCTTTTCATGGGGTTGGGAGCATCGACAGCGCATGATTATTATGATCGATCTTTACCTCGACACGATCTCCCGGCTTAATTTCCTGGATCTTCATGGTAGTGATGTCGGCATGAAGACTGATTTCTTTCCCATCTGGCTCCCTCACAACGTAGGTTTCGCCTTCGACACGCACGACGTGCCCCTGGATAACGTCGGCCCCTTGGGTCTGCTTGGTCATATTTGCTTGGTCCCCGTGCCCCTTATATTTCTCGGGTTGCCTGTCTTTCATGTCATTGTTCTGTTCGGGATTGGGATGTTTTTCCGATGGGGGACGATTCTGAATCTGTAAATTATTGTTGACCTTGACAACGCCATCCACTTGGCGGGTCAGGCGTTCCACCCGCTCCCGTTGTGCCTCTGTCTCCACCACTCCACTGAGATTCACGACGCCACGTTCGGTATCGACATTGATGCGGGGGAAATTCGAGAGCCGATCGCTCGTCAACTTCGTCTGCACCGCAGTGGAAATCGATGCATCGTTCATTGTCTGGCCAGCCGTTTTTCCGGTGGTGGACTGACAGCCGCTCAGCGCCCCCATGCACGCGAGCAACGCACACGATAGTATAATCCCTGCGGATTTAAGTTTTGAAAACATATTGCCCCCCTCCTCGATTAGACGTGGCCTGATATTAAAATTGTACGCTTTCCCACAAAGCATGGACCTAGGCAAGAGCCTAGTTTTTTTATCACAGGCCTGCACTCATCCATGCCCCAACGGTGGACGATCATGCCATGCTCCGACAGGGATTGCGGAGTCTGGTGGAGGACTACAGCCATGGCGTGAGGTGATCGAGGCGTTGCCTCAGTTGAGGCCGGATGTGGTCGTGATGGATATCAACATGCCCCAGATGAACGGCATCGAGGCTACCAGGCGTATGAAGGAAGAGTTTCCTACGACGGCCGTAATCGGACTGCCCGTGCTCGAGGGGCCGCACATTGCGGAGGGGATGACAGAGGCCTGGATCTGTGCGTATCTGACGAAAGAATCCGCCGCCAAGGAGTTATGCCACGCAATCGATGCAATGAAGAACACGGACTCGGTGGCGCCTTCGCGCTAGTGGCTCAAGGCTATACCGATGTCGAGCGGGCCCAGCTCTTCGAGCATGTAGCCGGTACCCTGCGAATGCGAGAATTTACCGAAAGGATGAGCTGTGAACAACGGCAACGGGTTGCTTGAACTGGAACGGGCGGCGAGAGCGCCCTTGGGGCCACAGTCGACGAATGAGGAGCTACGCACGGACACGCCTCGCCTGGCCGTTGAACCTTCTATCAGAAAAGCGTGCTCCCGTGCGATGGTCGGGACCGTGCGCCCAGCATATGATGGGCTGGAGAACACGATCATGTTGCCTCTGCAAACCGGCTGGAGCATCCATGCCGGCCATAGGTGGGGCAGACAAAGGGATCACTGGAGAACTCATGATACGGAAAAAAGCCGACCCTGCGAATTCATACCAAGGGCGGCTCCCCTGGTATCCATTCAAAAATCATCGGTGTCATGTTCCTCCTTCAATGGAAACGAACCACAGGGAGAGACTTGGTCGCCACTTCTTCCGTTGGCCGCAATAGAGGCAATGTGGGAAAATATTTCGTGATCCAGAGTCTCCCCAAATAGACGGGGAG